>DATHMJ010000334.1:0-2690 GCA_035487215.1 Gemmatimonadales bacterium | reverse complement strand
GATCGTCAGCGCCTTCACGGCGAGCTCCTCGGCCGCGTCGGCCAGGTCGCGCGACGCCGACCAGCGGGCCGACACCGCGTCGGCGAGCAGATCGAGCGTGGGCGCGGAAACCTTCCCGTCCAGCAGCGAGCGGACCAGGGTGGCCTTGGCCGCCGCCGGGCGCGCCGGGTCGGTCAGCGTCCGGCGCAGCGCATGCTCGGAGTCGAGCAGCCGGGCCACGGCGAACAGCTCATCGCCCATCGTTTCCGCTACGGCCTTGGTCGTGGCCAGGGCCGTGAGCCGATCGCTGGCCGCGGCCAGCGAGGTCCTGCTCGCGCCCCTCATCGGCTCACCTCCGCTCCGTTATCGGGAAATCCAGGACATCCCTAACGGGCACGTCCCGGTCTGGGCTCAAGGGCCGGCCCTCAGTTCCGCGGCCTGCTCACCACTACTCTCAAGCTCGCCGAGGAACCTGTCCACGACCCGGCTCTGCCGGGCTTCGTCGGTCAGCGACTCGCCGACGATCCGCCCGGCCAGCTCGACGGACAGCTCGCCGACCTGCTGCCTGAGCGCGGCCAGCGCCTGCTGGCGGTCGGTGTCGATCTGGGCGTGCGCGGCATCGAGCAAGCGGGTCGCCTCGGCCTGTGCCTGCTCGCGCATCTCGGCGATGATCTGGGCGCCCTGCTCCCTGGCCTCCTCGCGCAGCCGGGCCGCTTCGTGCCGGGCATCGGCGAGCTGCGTCTGGTACTGCTGCAGCACCTCCCTGGCCTCGGTCTGGGCCTCCTCGGCCCGCTCGAGGCCGCCCTCGATCGCTTCGGTCCGCTCGGACAGCGTCTTCTGCAGCCTGGGCAGCAGGACCTTGTAGAACGCGCCGAAGATGACGGCGAAGCCGATCAGCCCCAGGATCAGCTCGGTGGCCGAGGGAATGAGCGGGTTCGTCGACGACGACGCCGCGAGGTACGTCATGATGCGGTCACCTCCTGCCGACGCCGTCAGTGCGTGAAGATGAACGGCACCACGATGCCGATCAGGGCCAGGGCCTCGCAGAGAGCGAACCCGACCCACATGTTGGCGCGGATCAGGCCGACCGCCTCGGGCTGGCGGGCCATGGCCTCAGTCGCGTGCCCGAAGATCAGGCCGATGCCGACGCCGGGACCGATGGCCGCCAGGCCGTACGCGACGGCACCGAGCCGGCCGGCGACCGTGGTCGTGGAACCCGCGGCGAGTACATGGGTTGCGAGATGAAACATGTGCTCATTCCTTTGTATTCGGACCGGCGGTTTCGGCCCGCCGGCAAGGCTTGTCTGGGATCAAATCCCCTCCATCGCGTCGCCGATGTAGAAGGCGGCCAGGATGGTGAAGATGAACGCCTGCAGGAACTGGATCAGCAACTCGAACGCGGTCAAGATGACCACCATCGCCAGTGATCCCGCCGCGTACACCAGGCCGATGGACGCGCTGACGAAGTACCACGTCGCGAGGTAGAAGACGAGCAGCAGCAGGTGCCCGGCGAACATGTTGGCGAACAGCCGGACGCCGAGCGTGAACGGCCGCACCAGGATGTCGGAGAACAGCACGATCGGCGCGAGCAGCCACAGGATCCACCACGGCGCGTCGGGGATCATGTGCCTGAAGAAGCCGATCGGCCCGTGGATCTTGAAACCTACGGACATGTAGGTGAGCCAGACCAGGGCGACCAGGATCCAGGCGAAGCCGATGTGGGCAGGCACCGGGAACTGCGCGACCGGGATGATCTCCAGCAGGTTCATCACCCAGATGAAGAAGAAGAGCGTCATCAGGAAGGGGAGGTAACCGTCGCCTTTCCTGCCGATCATCGGGCGCAGGATCTGGTCCCGGACGAACATCACGCCGACCTCGCCGATGTTCTGGATCCCCCGCGGCACGAGCTTGGGCTTGGAGAACGCGGCCCAGAAGAACCCCACGACGACGACCACGACGATCACCAGGAGCAGCTCTGGCTTGGTGACGTGCCACGGGCCGATGCTGAAGATCGGCCTGAACGTGAAGTCCTCCAGGCCGGGCGAGGGATAGCCGCAGCCGGAGAAGATGTGGCAACCGCTGGCCGCGGTGGTCGCGTGGACGTCAAGCGTCACGTTCAAGCTCCTTGTACCAGCCGGTCCCGGCGGCCCCGTAGCTGGGCCCGAGAGCGATCAGGACTTGCCGTCGCGAGCCGCCCCGGACCGGCCGAAGCGGAGGATGACCAAGGTGACGGCCAGGGCCAGCCCGACCACCATCCCGATCGGGAACAGCAGCGTCGAGTGCACCACCCACCGGCCGATGGCCCAGCCGATGGCACCGTAGAAGATCATGCCGCTCAGCAGGTAGCTGAACACGGTCCAGCCGGGATTCTCGTGCCGCGGGTCCGGCGGCGGGCCCAGGCCCCGGCGCCACCACGGGTCGCGGCGTCCGCTCACCGCGCACCGCCGACGGGACGGCCGGGAAGGTAGCGCGATCCGCGGGCCGCGATCCGAGGTCCGGAAGCAGGGTGTCCAGCACGGGTCACCGTTCCGCGTCCGGTTCGACGTATAGCACCTTCATCCGGGCCGTGGTGACCGCCTGACCGATGCTCCAGGCCAGGATGCAGACGATGGCGGTGAAACCGAAAAGCTTGGAGTTGAACGCGGTCGTCCCGGCGAAGCGCGCGACCAGGAAGGCGAGCACCAGGATCTTCACGATGAAGGTACCGATCG
>DATHMJ010000333.1:0-3463 GCA_035487215.1 Gemmatimonadales bacterium | reverse complement strand
CCTCCTGGTTCAACCACAAGGTCTGGGCCCGGATCGTCCGGGCGGCCGCGCTGCGGCGGCTGCGCGTCCACGATACCCGCCACACCTAGGCGGCGCTGATGCTCCGGCAGGGCAAGTCGATCGAGTACGTCACGATCCGCTCTATGCCCACTTCAAGCCGGGCGTGAACCGCCACCACGCCAACGACTTTGAGGCGCGCATTCGCGCCTTCGAGGTGGCCGACGGATGCGGGTTTTCAGCCTGCGAGGGCAGGACCGCACCAAGACCGCACCAGTGGGTCGCGAGTGCCGTGGAAGTATCCGAGAATTTGGTGCCCCCGGGGTGATACGACCGCTTCACACGGGCTGACGACTCCTCTCGTGGGCGTCCCGGCCAGGCAGGCTGCCTAAGTCTGTGTCGAGCTGGCCAGCGCCCGTGTGGCATCTACAGCACCGCCGAGACGTTCTTGCGGACCATACATCGTCTGCCGCCGTGCGATAGAACCAGAACCCACTGAGGGTCGAGCGCGAACTCAATGGGGTGGGCGTCCTCCTGATCGCGCACGAGGTGTGTTACGTCCTTTTGGGGCGAGGGGTCAAAGTCGCAGCGCGCAGAGATGCAAGCCTAGAGTTGAGGGCCTACCGTCGCCAAACCACCCGCCCGTCCCGGACCACGAGCTCGATCTGGCGCAGGGCGGAGATGGACGCCGCAGGGTCGGCCCCCAGCACGAGGAAGTCGGCGAGCTTGCCGGGCTCCAGCGTGCCGAGCGCGCCTGTCTGACCAAGGAAGGCGGCCGCTGGGCTGGCTCCGCCAGATCTTCTTCACCGGCCGAACGACCATGTTGGTCTCCAAGTTGGCTGTCTCCTGTTCTCCGGTGGGCCGACGTCGTCGGCCGCCGGGGCGCTTGCACCCCTTTCTGATGCTCACCCTTGGTCTGGTGTTTCCTGGCCAACCACGTGGATTGTCGAGTGATCTGGCTGTCTGGCGCCAGAGCAGCCGGTGCCCTCGCCACCCCCTCTGGCCCGCCCGGATAGTTTAAACTCTGGCCCACCGCGCGGAGGGCCGGCGACGCCGCGGGGGACGGAGGAGACGCCATGGGCGCGCGCACGGGCGAACAGTTCCTGAAGGGGTTGCGGGAGACCAAACGCCAGCTGTGGGTCGACGGCGAGCGCGTCCTGGACGTCACCTCGCACCCGGCGCTGGCGGGGGCGGCCCGCACGCTGGCCGGCGTGTTCGACCGCCTCCACGCGTACCCGGACGAGTGCCTCGTCCCCGACCCCGAGACGGCCGAGCCGCTCAACATCGGTCACATGATTCCCCGCTCGATCGACGATCTGAAGCGCCGCAACCGCGGGCTCGCCCGGATCTCCGAGGCCACCGTCGGGCTCATGGGGCGAACGCCCGACTACATGAACGTCAAGTTCGCGAGCTTCGCCGGGCGCTGGAGGGACTGGATCGGCGCCGACGGCGGCAACGAGGAGGGCGCGCACAACATCCGCGAGTACCAGAAGCGCCTCGCCCGCGAGGACATCTCGCTCACCCACACGATCATCCATCCGACCATCGACAAGTCGACGGACGCGCAGATCCTCGGCAACCCCGTGCCGCTCCACAAGGTCGGCGAGACGGCGGGCGGCATCGTGGTGCGCGGCGCCCGCATCCTCGCGACGCTGGCGCCCTTCGCCGACGAGATCGCCGTCTACCCCGCGCATCCGCTGCCCGCGGCCGCCGAGGCGTACGCCCTGGCCTTCTCGATCCCCGTCGACACGCCGGGGCTGCTCTTCCTGTGCCGCGACAGCGCATCCACCCCGGCGGCCAATGTCTTCGACCGCCCGCTCTCGACGCGGTTCGACGAGCAGGACGCGTTCGTGATCTTCGACGACGTCGAGGTCCCGCGCGAGCGGGTGTTCCTCGACGGCCACGTCGGCGTCTACAACACGGCGACCACCACCGGGCTGCGCGACAACCTGACCAACCAGACCACGATCCGCGCGCTGACCAAGCTGGAGTTCGCCTACGGGCTCGCCATCCGGATGGCCGACGCGATCGGCGACCAGAGCCCCGCGACGCAGGAGATGTTGGGCGAGCTCTGCGACTACACGGAGGTGACCCGGACCGCCGTGTTCCTGGCCGCCGAGCACGGACGCCACGTCGGCGACGGCGTGTGGTTCCCCGACGCCCGCTGCCTGGCGCCGATGCGCTCCCTGCTGGCGACGTGGTTCCCGCGCGTGAGCGAGATCCTCATGCTGATCGGCAGCCACAACCTCCTGGCCACGCCGAGCCGGAGCCAGCTGGACGACCCGTCGCTCCGCCCGCTGATCGACGAGTTCCTCCACGGCGCCAAGGACGTCGGCGCCGAGGAGCGCGCCGCGCTCTTCCGCCTCGCGTGGGACTTCGTCGGATCGAGCCTGGCCGGGCGGAACGTCCTCTACGAGCGGTTCTACCTGACCTCCGCCGCGCGCAATCGCATCAGCAACCACGTGCGGAACACGGACCGCAGCCGGCTGTTCGCCCTCGTCGGCGGGATCCTCGCCGCCGGCCGGGAGAGCGGCGCCTTGCGATCCCGCGGGGCGCGCTCCGGGCAGACGCCATGACCGCCGCCCGCGCGCGCCGTCCTCCTCACCGCGGTTCTCGTGGCCGCCCCGCCCCGGCGGCGGCCGCTCCCGAGGGCACGATGACGTGGGGCGTCCAGGGCTTTGCCCAGGGGATGACTAACCCACGCAACGAGACTAATGCGAGCCCCGCCATCAGCTCCGCGGTGTCCACCCAGCGGCAATCTGCTGACGGGTCTCCTCCGATGCAAGCACTGCGGCGGCGGCCTTCACGTCTCCAAGCAGAGCGGTCGGCGCGGGCAGGGGCTCTGGCTACTACGTCTGCGCGCGCCAGCGAACCCGCGGCATTCCCTGCCCGGGCGCGCTCCGCGTCCGCGCCTCCGTGGTCGACGAGGCGGTGCTCGCGGACCTTGGAGGGCGGCTCATGGCTCCCGAGCGCATCGCGGCGGCAGTGCGTCGCGCGGCGGCCCGGCTGACGGCGAAGCCCGTGAGTGGCCAGGGCCAGCAGAGCCGCCTCAAGCGCGACGTGCGGGCGCTGGACCGGGAACTCGGGCGCTATGCGGAGGCCATCGCGACGGCCGGCCCCCTGCCCTCGCTCCTTGAGGCGCTCCAGAGCCGGGAGCGGCGGAAGGCGACGCTCGAGGCCGAGCTGGGCCAGCTCGACGCCCTGACGCAGACCTCGTCCATCGTCGACGACGTCGCGGTCACCGCGGAGCTGCGAGCCCTGTGCGCGGAGTGGCGGGCACTGCTCGACGAGGACCCGCCCATTGCCCAGCGGATCGTCCGCAAGATGCTCACGGACCGGCTGACGGTCGAGCGGACCCCCGAAGGGATCTGGCTCCGCGGGATGGCGACCTTCGGCCCTTTGATGGCGAGAATCGTGCTGCGCGGAGAGATGGTGCCCCCGGGGTGACTCGAACACCCGGCACGCA
>DATHMJ010000332.1:0-3316 GCA_035487215.1 Gemmatimonadales bacterium | reverse complement strand
AAGGGTGCCAGCGTCGTGTCGAAGGGAACGTCGAACAGCACGATTTTTCCCTTCGCCTCAGCGGCCCGGCGGGTCAGCTCATCGAAGCTTTCGACTACGAGCACGGGCGCCGTGATTCCCCCAGCCGGCGTTCCCACGCTGCCGCCCAACCCGATCAGGTGCAGGCTATACGGCCTGGGTCGAACCATCTCGGCGGACTCCCGACCGCGAACCCAGTGGGGGACCATGACCGGCTCGCCCCGCACCTGCTCCAGTCCGTCGGCCGCCATTTCCTTCAGTACCCAGTCGATCGCGTGCTCGAGGCTGGCTGAGCCGCTGATGCGGCTGCCGAACGTGTCGACGAGCCGGCCAAGCCGCTGGTACGCCGTGCTGTCGGCGAGGGCCGCATCGATCAACCGGTTGGCCGCGTCGCGATACCGGTTAGCCAGCTCGGCATTCGGAGCGCCTTGCCCCCGCAGCGGCCGGGGCACGAGCCAGAGCGCGACCCCTAAAGCAACGAACGGCGCGAAGGAACGAGCAAACCGACGGATCATGCCAGGCCTCGAACGACAATCGGGAAGGAGGGACCGCGATCTGTTCCCCGCCGGCCGGCGAGACAGTCAGCGAGGTGCTCGCCCGCGGCCAGGATCGAGAGCCGTACGATTTCGCCCTCGGCGAAGTGTCGCCGGGTCGGGATCAGCGCGGCGGGGGGCAGAAGGCCGTCGGTCGCCGCCGCCTGGGCGACCGCGTCGGCAAACACCAGCGCCGCCCGCTCTCGCTCGGAAAGGCCGCTTGCCGCCTCTGGATGACGCAGCGATGCCAACACTTCCGGCGGGAGGAGCGCCTTCCGGCAGCGGTGGCGGCCGGCCTCGATGCACCAACGGCAGCCGCTCAGCTCGGCGGACAATTGGCTGACGAGCAGCTCGACGCGGCCGTCGAGTCGGTCCCCGCCCGGGCGGCGGCCCAGGACCAGGTAGGCCTCGAGGAGTACCGGCCCGGCGGGGGGCGAAGCCGGGGGGGCGAGTCGGGCCGACAACCGGCGCATCCAGGCGAGCAGGCCAACCTCCGCGGGGGTGGTGGTGATACAGCCGTACCATGCGAATGATACGATTGTATCATTCGCTCAGTGGTCGCGCAAGAGCGCCTGCCTTCGGTCGGGGCTAATGGTCGTTCGAGGCTTCGACGGCCGCCTCCGCTTCCCGCCGGAGCCGGCGGCGCCGAACCGCGTAGGAGAGCAGGATGCTGATTTCGTAGAGGAGGTACAGCGGCACCGCCATTGCGATGGTCGTCCAGACCAGATCGCCCGGGGTGAGAAAGGCACCGATGATCACGGCTCCGACGATGGCGTGCCGGCGGTAATGGTTGAGGAATTCCGGGGTCACGATGCCCAGCGCGGCGAGCCCAAGGATCACCACGGGCAGCTCGAACGCCACGCCGAACGCCAAGGTCAGGCTGAAGACGAATCCGAAGTAGTCGCCCGCCGTGATCATCGGCTCGAGCGCGGGGCCCCCGAACCCCATCAACCAGGGAATCGCCAGCGGCAGCACGATGAAATAGCCGAGCGAAGCGCCGCAGACGAACAGGAGGACCGCCGCCGTGGTCACGCCCAGCGCCACGCCCCGCTCGTGACGATAGAGCGCCGGCGCGATGAAGGCCCAGATCTGATACAGCACCACGGGCAAGGCCAGTAGCAGGCCGAGGCCCGCCGCGGCCTGTACGATGATCTGAAACGGATCGCCTGGATGAGTAAACACCAAGTGGTGACCGCTCAGATACGGCAGGATCGGCCGCTCCAGCCAGCCGATGACATCCACATTGAGCATGATGCCGAGCGCCAACCCGATGCCGACCGTCACGGCCACGAGGGACCAGATGATCCGCCAGCGCAGCTCCTCGAGGTGATCGAGGAACGGCATCTCGCCGCGGTCGGGCTCCCGCCGGGGATCGGTCACCGGGCCACTCTCGGCGCAAGGGAGGGGACGCCGGCGTCGCGCAGCAGGAATTCGCCGCCCGTGGGGCGGCCCTCCCGGCGCTCAGCCCGAGTGAGCACGAGGCGGTCTTTCGCGCGGGTCATGCCCACATACAAGAGCCGGCGGGCCTCCTCGATCTCGCCCTGCCGCTCCTGCTCCAGGACATTCCATCCCACGAACTGCGTGTCCTCGACGCCGGCGATGTACACCCGGGAAAACTCGAGGCCCTTCGTGGAGTGCAGCGTGAGCAGGCTGACGCGAGCCGGATCCACCTCGACTCCGTCGCTGGTCGAGAGCGCGACCCGCTCCAGCAGCCGATCGATCCGTTCATCGAGGCTCGATCCCGCACTCGCCGTCACCAGCGCGCCCAGCCGCGCAACCGCTTCGGGGTAGCGCTCCGAGGGCGTGCGTTCCGCTCGCAATCGATCCATCACCCGCTGTCCTCCGAGTCGCTCGATGACCTCGGCCACGGGGGGCGCGCCCACCACGCCGGCCTCTAGCTCCGCGGCATAGAACTCCAGGCAATCACTATAGCGACCCAGCGCGTGGGGCACCGCCAGGTCGCGCAAGACCCGCTCTTCGGCCGTGGGCCCGGGTCCCTGGTCCAACGCGAGCGCCAGACCGAGATACCCGAGCGTCTGGACTTGCGCCGCCTTACGCGCCCGCGCCGTCTTGAGCGCCTCGAGGCGGCCGAGCACGTGGGCCAGCGCTTCGGCGTCGTCGAGCGCGTGATGGGCCCGGCCCAGCGGCACCTCGAAGCGGTGCGCCAGGTCTTCGAGCCGGGCGCTTTCGTCCAACAACGACCGCGCGAGAGGATAGGTGTCGAAGAAGACCAGGTCGTCCGTTCCACCAAGTGGCGCGGCGAGCCGCCGGAGGACCGGAACGTCGAAGCGCTGGCCGTTGTGCGCCACCAGCAAGTCGGTCCCGACGAACGCGCGGAACCTCGCCCACACGTCGGCGAACCCCGGCGCGCCCTCGCGGTCAGTATCGGCGTAGCCATGGATCTCGCGCGCGCGCGAAGAAATCAAGACACCGCCGCCCACCATCTCTCGGAACCGAGCGACGGGCTCGCCGTTCCGCACGCGTACCGCGGCGATCTCCACGACCTCACAGGTCCCGACCGTCAGGTCGGTCGTCTCCAGGTCGAAGGCGACGTAGTCGACCAGCTCGCTTCGGACGGCCCGCTCATGGAGCAATTGGAGCGCCTTGAACATGAGCAACGGCCAGCGGCCCTGGGGCGCGTCCGCTGGCGAGAGCACGAGGTCCCCGGGGGCCGGCGCGTCGCCGAAACGCTGGCGCCTCACGTTGGGCACGCCCGCCTTTCGCAGCATTCCGAGCAATGCCGCCTCGACGCCTCGGTCGGGAGC
>DATHMJ010000331.1:0-6029 GCA_035487215.1 Gemmatimonadales bacterium | reverse complement strand
ATGATGATCCACACCACGTCCACGAAATGCCAGTAGAGCGCGGCCATTTCGAGATTGATGGCGTTCTCCGGCGGCAGCTGCTTGCGGAGCGCCAGCACGAACATCGTGATCAGCCAGATGACGCCGATCGTGACGTGGGTGCCGTGGAAGCCGGTGAGCGTGAAGAAGCTGGCCCCGAACAGATTCTTCTGCAGCGTGAGGCCCTTGTGCACGAAGTGGGTGAACTCGTACACCTGCATTCCGACGAAGAACAGCCCGCACACGATGGTCGCGCCCAGCCAGCCCAGGAGCATCTTCCGGTTGCCCTTCTGGGCGCCGTAGAGCGCGAGCACGACGAACAGCGAGCTGAACAGGAGCAAGGCCGTGCCGACCGTGACCAGCGGGATCTCGATGACCCCCTCGACCACTTTCCCGGTCGCGGGGTCGGTCCACGATTGATGCGGGAACGGCCCCACG
Organism: Gemmatimonadales bacterium; assembly: GCA_035487215.1. Taxonomy (GTDB): domain Bacteria; phylum Gemmatimonadota; class Gemmatimonadetes; order Gemmatimonadales; family GWC2-71-9; genus DASQPE01. Next base: position 5,573 of record DATHMJ010000331.1, on the reverse strand, counting down.
GTGCTCTTGTTCCGGTAGACCACGTAGGTCGAGATCAGCGACGCGAAGAACATGCATTCGGACCCGATGAAGGTCCAAATCGCCAGCTTCCGGCTGTCGAGTCCGGTGGAGGTCTCGAGATGGGCGGATTGTGCGTCGGACAATGAGCGACTCCTTGTGGAAAGCCATTAGCCGTTAGCTAATAGCCTTTAGCTAATGGCTAACGGCTAACGGCTCAATGACTATGACCCGTCTTCCCCCGTACGCCGGGTATCGACGTATAGCTCGGCTCGAACCACCAGTTGTACAGCCCGAAGAAGAGCAAGCCGATCGCGACGACCACCCCCCACGGCCCCACCTTGGGCGACAACAGGAGACCGACGAACAGCAGGTTCACGCCGAACGCGGTCACCAGGGGCCAGTAGGACGGCGCCGGCATGTGAATCCCGCGCCCGCTGACCCGCGGCGGCTCCGGCAGCGGCCCGCCCCGTTGGCGCTTGGCCTCCCACAGCGGATCCCGCCCGTGGACGGTCGGGATCTCGGCGAAGTTCCACTCCTGCGGCGGTGACGGGATCGACCACTCCAGGGTCGCACCGTTCCAGGGGTCCGCCTGCGCGGGCAGTCCGTCGCGCCAGGTCTTCCAGACGTTATAGAGGAAGACCGCGAAGCCCAGCGCCAGCACGAAGGAGCCGACGGTCTCGAGCTGGTTCAGCCACTCGAAGCCCAGGCCCTTGGGATAGGTGTACACCCGGCGTGGCATCCCGTGCAGCCCGACGAAGTGCATCGGGAAGAATGTCAGGTTGAACCCGATGAGCTGGAGCCAGAAGTGGAGCTTGCCGAGCCGCTCATCCAGGAGCTTCCCGAACATCTTCGGCCACCAGTAGTAGACGCCGGCCGAAATCCCGAAGATGCTCCCCCCGAACAGCACGTAATGAAAGTGTGCCACCACGAAGTAGGTGTCGGTCTGCTGCAGGTCGGCCGGCGGCGAGGCGTGCATCACGCCCGACAGGCCGCCCATGATGAACATCGCGATGAAGCCCAGCGCGAAGAGCATCGGCGTCTTCAGCTGCAGCGAACCACCCCAGACCGTCCCGATCCAGTTGAAGATCTTCACGCCAGTCGGGATGGCGATCAGCATGGTGGCGAGGGAGAAGAACGTGTCGGCGATCGGCCCCATGCCGGTCGAGAACATGTGGTGGCTCCACACGCCGAAGCCGAGGAACGCGATGAACACGCCCGAGAACACCATCGCCGCGTAGCCGAACAGCGGCTTCCGCGAGAACACCGGCAGGACCTCGGACACGATGCCGAAGGCCGGCAGGATCAGGATGTAGACCTCCGGGTGACCGAAGATCCAGAAGAGGTGCTGCCAGAGGATGGGGTCGCCCCCGCCCGTCGGAACGAAGAAATGCGTCCCGACGAAACGGTCGAACATCAGCATGATGAGCGCGACCGTGATCACCGGGAAGGCGAGCAGCAGCAGCACCATCGTGATGAAGCTCATCCACACGAACATCGGCATCCGCATGAGGCGCATGCCAGGCGCGCGGAGATTGACGATCGTGACGAAGAAGTTCACCGCCGCCGCCAGCGACGAGACCCCGAGGATCTGGAGACCCGCCACCCAGAAATCCACGTTGAGCCCGGGCGAGAACTGCTTGGACGTGAGATTGGCGTAACCGAACCATCCCGCGTTGGGCGCCGCACCGAACAGGAAACTGGCGTTGAGGAAAATGCCGCCCAGAATGAACACCCACACGCCGAACGCATTGAGCCGCGGGAATGCGACGTCTCTCGCCCCGATCATGAGCGGGATCAGGTAGTTGAAGAACACCTGGCTCAGCGGCATGACGGCGAGGAAGATCATCGTCGTGCCGTGCATCGTGAAGAGCTGGTTGTAGAACTCCGGCGACACGAAATTGTTGTCGGGCTTCGCCAGCTGCACGCGAATGAGCAGGGCCTCGACCCCGCCGAGGAGGAAGAACGTCAGTGCGCTGACACCGTAGAGGATCGCGACCCGCTTGTGATCGACGGTCGTGATCCAGCTCCAGAGCCCGCTCTTCTCTTCGTATCGGGCGACGCCGTGCGTTTCCTGGCCGAGAGCCGTTGTAGCCATGAGCCGTCCTGAGAGTGTTTACCTGTGGGTGCGGAGGAACGCGACCAAAGCTTTTGCCTCGTCCTCGTTCACGCCAAGATTGGGCATCAGCACCCCATGCTTCACTTCCTGGGGTACACGGATCCAATGCGTGAGGTTCTCGTCCGTGTTCGGGAGCGTGCCGGCGGCGATGTAGGTCCGGGCTCCGACGTTGGCGAGGTTCGGCCCGAGCATGCCCGTCGGCGCGTTGTACGCCACGAGCGAGTGGCAGCCCACGCAGCCCTTCAAGAGAAACAGCTTCTGGCCCTGCGCCACGAGCGGATCTTCGGGCGGTGCCGCCGGCTTGGCGCTGTCGGCCGCCGCCGGCGCGGGCGCGCCCGGCTTGCCGGCCTGCTGCTGTACGGTGCCTCCGGCGCTCGCCGTCCGAATCGAGTCAGCGCTGGTCGCGGCGGCCGCGGCCGGCGCGCCGAGCGTCTGCATGTGGCCGGCCCACGCGTCGAAGGCCGCGGCCTCCTGCGCGATCACCCGGAACGCCATCCGCCCGTGCTGGATCCCGCAGAACTCGGCGCACTGTCCGGTATACTCGCCCGGCTCCTCGGCGGTGAACCAGAGGCGCGTCTCCCGGTTGGGGAACACGTCCCGCTTGCCGGCGAACTGGGGCAGCCAGAAGCTGTGCACCACGTCGTAGGCGCCCATCTTGAGCGAGACCGTGCGTCCTACCGGCACGTGCAACTCGTTGGCCGTGGTCAGCTTGAGCTCCGGGTACCGGAACTCCCACCACCACTGGTGGCCGATGACCTCCACCGTCAGCACATCCCGGCCTTTGGGTGTCTCGTTCTCCTTGAAGATCGCTTTCACGGTCGGCACGGCGATCATGGCGAGGATGAGGGCCGGAATCACGGTCCAGGCGATCTCGACGACCGTGTTGCCGTGAATCTGCGCCGGCTCCGGATCGCCCGGCTTGCCGCGGAAGCGGAAGATCGCGTAGATGAGGGCGCCCTCGACCAGCACGAATACGAGAGTCGCCCACTTGACCGTCGTGTAGAAAATGTCGTCCTCGATCCGGGCCAGGTCTCCCTTGGGCGCGAGCGTCGTCTGCGGGAAGTCCCGAGAGCACGCAGTCGCGACGAGGACGAGGAGCAGGACGAGAAGGGGAGCCAGCCGGCTCAGACGCCGGACGGCTCGGGCTGCAAGGGGCATGTCTTGGAAGTCCTGTCGATCAGCCAGGGATCGCCCAATCGGCCACGGGGTATCGGACGACACACTTTACCCGCTCGACGCAGGCGCGTCAAGCACAATATTGCGGCAGACTTGAGGGGATCGGGACCCTCGGGATTTATCGCCCGCGCCCCCGCCGCACGAGCGCTTCGACCTCCTCCGGCTGACGTGGCGCAGCGGCCGACAGCACCTCGTGGCCATCCGCGGTCACCAGAACGTCGTCCTCGATCCGGACGCCAAGACCCTCCTTGGCCAGGTAGATCCCCGGCTCGACCGTCAACACCATGCCCGGCACCAGCGGCGCGTGGATGTCGCCCACGTCGTGCACGTCCATGCCCAGCCAGTGGCTGAGCCCGTGCACGAAATATTTGTCGCATGTGACGGCGCCGCACAGCGTGTCCGAATGGGCCTGCATGTACGCCCGCGCGATCTGGTTGAGCCGCGGGATGTCCATCCCGGGGCGCACCGAGTCGATCGCCGTTTGCTGCGTCGCCAGCACCAGCCGGTAGATCGCCCGTTGGCGCGCCGTAAACGTCCCGGAAACCGGAGCCGTGCGGGTCACATCGGCGGTCAGGTATCCGAACTCCGCCCCGATGTCCATGACGACCACGTCGCCGCTCTCCATGCGCCGCCGGTTCTTGTCGTAGTGGAGCGCCACCGAGTTCGGGCCCGATCCCACGATGCTCGGAAAGCCCAGCCGCTCGGCGCCCCCCTTCCGGAAGGTGTATTCGATCAGCGCCTCGACCGCGTACTCGTACACCTCGGGCTTGAGCGTCGCCATCGCCTCGCGCTCCGCGCTGGTGGTGAGCGCGATCGCCCGGCGGAGCCGGGTCAATTCGTCATCGTCCTTGACGAGTCGAAGCGGCGCGGTCTCCAGCGAGAGGTTGCCGATCCTGATGTCACCGGCTGCCTTGGCGGGGGCCAGGATCGAGTCCCGGAGCGTGGCCGACTCGTCCTGATCCCGGCCCGGCTTGACGTACAGCATGCCGTGCCGCGCCGGCGATTCGGACGCAAGGACGAGCGCGGGAATTTCCTTCGCCGCCAGGTCCGACGCGCGGACATCCTGGATCCCGGTGAGCGCCGTCGCGGCTGGTCCGGGGTTCAGTCGTGCGCCCACCCACTGCTCGCTCTTGTACTTCGTCACCGTGTCCCGGGTCGGCAGGTAGAGAATCACTTGGGCCAGCGCCGAATCCCGGGCCACCAGCACCAGCCACGACTCGGGCGCCTCGGCGCCGGTCAGATAGAAGAAATCGTTGTCCTCGCGATAGTCACTGTCCTGCGCGTAGTCGCCTTCGATCGATCGCTCGGTCGATGACCGGAGTACCGCGACGCCGTTGCCCAAGCGCTTGGCCAGTGCGGCCCGCCGAGCCTCCAGCCGCGCCACGGACACCGCGCCGGCGGGTGATCCGGCCTGGGCCCAGGCCGTAGAGCACGCGACAACGAGCAGCAAGGCGCTGAATAAAGACCGCACGGGTTGCTCCAAGTGGGGAATGGGAAGCACGACGGCGATGATGGCGAGAAAGTTACGCTGCGGTAGCCGACGCGGTGTCGCCCCCATAGCTTGTCCCACTATGAGAGTTGCACTGCGCCCGCTGTCGATCCTCGTTGCTGCCGCGCTTGCCGGCGGCTGCGGAAACAGCACGGGAGGGAGCGCCACCGGTCCGGGCACGCCGCTCGAGATAGCCGGCACCTGGAGCTTGACCGCCCACATCACCAACCCGACGCTCGCGGCTTCCTGTGAGAGTCAGGGCACCGCCGCCATCGGCCAGAGCGGTGGGGCGCTGAGCGGCACCGCGAACCGCGTGGATGACTGCACCATCGGCGCCTCCCACCCCGCGGACACCGTCGCCGCCCCCATCGACAGCGGGGCCGTGAGCGGCGCCACCGCCTCGTTCAGGATCGGGACCTGCAGCTACGTCGGCTCGATCACCGGCACGCCGACCGATCAGATGGGTGGAAGCACGACCTGCGTCCTGACCTTCTCTGGCACGCGCGACACGCTCGTCGGTACCTGGCACGCGAGCCGCTGACCTCGCGCCGCCCTAGCGGATCGGCAAATCGAACGGCCGCGCCCCCGGGAGCGGATAGCTGAAGTGCCACCATTCGTTCTCGTAGTTCTGAAATCCCTCCGCTTCCATGGCCTTCACCAGCAGCTGGCGAGAACCCAGCACGCGACCCTCGGCATTCTGCGTGTGGGCGGCCTCGGTGAACGTGTCGAAGGCCGTCCCCATATCGAGCGGCGTCCCGGTCACGAGGTCGACCAGGGTCAGGTCCACGGCGA
>DATHMJ010000330.1:0-6068 GCA_035487215.1 Gemmatimonadales bacterium | reverse complement strand
GGCGAGTCCGGCCAAGCTTCCGGCAAACCGGAGGTTTTCCTCGACCGTCAAGAGGCCGTCGACGCTCGGCTCCTGGAAAACGAGACCAAGCCGGCGGCGAACGCCGGCTCGGTCGCGAGCCACGTCATGGCCGAAAATCCGGGCCGTGCCTCGGGTGGGAGCGAGCAAGGTGGCGAGGAGCAGCATCGCTGTCGTCTTGCCGGCGCCGTTCGGGCCGACCAAACCGATCAGCGCGCCGGCCGGCACGCTCAGATCGAGCGCGTCGAGCGCTCGGGTCGAGCCGTAGTCCCGGCCGAGCCCCTCGGCTTGGATGGCGAGGGTGCCCGCGCCGCGCGCCGGAGCGCTTCCGGCGGTTGTCACGCCCGCTGAGGCTCTCCTGTGAGCACTCGATACTCCCAGTCGGTCGCGTTCGCCGGCTCAGCCAGGGCCTCGTCGATGATCCGCCGGAAGGGCGTGAGCGTGCAGACCGGATCGGCGTTCGTCGCATCGCCCGTGAGGGCGAACGCCTGGCACCGGCAACCGCCGAAATCCACGGCCTTCCGCGGGCACGTGCGACACGGCTCCTTCATCCAGCTGTCGCCACGGAACGCCTGGAAGCCGGGCGACTCGTTCCAGATCCACTGGAGGGAATGGTCGCGAACGGTCGGGAAGGACAGTGACGTGATGATGTTCGCGGCATGGCAGGGGAGCGCCTGCCCGTTCGGCGTGACCACAATGTAGAGCTTGCCCCACCCGCCGTAGCACGCCTTGGGGTACTGCTCGTGATAGTCGGGCAGCACGAAGATGATCTGCATTTTCTTCCGGTAGCGGTCGATCGCGGCCTCGGCGATTTCCTTCGCCTTCAAGACCTGCTCCCGCGTCGGCATGAGCGTCGCCCGGTTCTTGAGGCCCCAGCCATAGTACTGCGTGTTGGCCAGCTCCAGGCGGTCGGCGCCAAGGCCGCCCGCAAGATCGATCAGCTCGCCGATCCGGTCGAGATTGGCGCGATGGAGCACGACGTTGATGGAGAAGGCGAACCCCAGCTCTTTCACGAGGGCGATCGCCGCGCGCTTCTGCTTGACCGAGCTGACGCCGGCGATCCGCTCCGCCGATTCGGTGTCCGAATCCTGAATCGAGACCTGGATGTGCTCCAGCCCGGCGTCACGGAGCGCCTCGGCCCGCTTGCGCGTGAGACCGAGCCCGGACGTCACCAGGGTGCTGTAGAGGCCGAGGCCTCGCGCATGGGCCGCCAGCTCCTCGAGGTCTTTTCGAACCAGCGGCTCGCCACCGGACAGGCCGAGCTGCAGAACCCCGAGCTCGCGGGCCTGGGTGAAGACGCGCTTCCACTCGTCGGTCGACAGCTCGGCGTCGGCCCGAATCAGCTCGAGCGGATTGGAGCAATAGGGACAATGGAGCGGACACCGATGCGTCAGCTCCGCCAGTAGGGTCGTTGGGCGTTCGGACGTCATTGAATCAGCTCTCTCTCCGCCAAGCCGGACAGATACTCGGTCACGTCGGCGGTCACATCGGTCTGGTAGCGCTCGCCTAACACTCGCGCGATCTCGCCCAGGGTCCGCTTGCCGTCCACCAGCTCGAGCACGGCCGCTCCCGTATCGTTCAGCAAGACCGCGCCCTCGGGATAGAGCAATACGGGCCGCTTACGGACCGAGTCATACTCGAGCCGAGCGAGCCGCCAGAGGCGGGGGACGGAGTCGGGGGTCAGGGCCATGCCGGGCTCAGTCGAGGTAAGCATGGTGGATCGTGTCGATCATCGCCCACAGCATGTCGAGCTTGAACGCCAGCGCCTCGAAGGCCGCCCGCTGCGTTTCGACGCTCGTGCAATGCTGCTTGACGATGGCGAGACCATGATTCACGTCCCGCGGCGCCTGCACGAGCCGACTCTTGAAGTAGTCTAAGCCCTCGGGGGGAATCCAGGGGTAGAATCGGGGGAAGGCTTCGATTCTCTGTTGGTGAATCTTGGGGGCGAACAGCTCGGTCAACGATGACGCGCAGGCCTGCACCCATGGCTTGGTGCGACAGAACGTGACGTACGACTCGCAAATCAGGCGGACGGCGGGCAGCACGTGGCGCTCGTCCTCCATCTCCTCCCGGGGCACTCCGAGCGCGATGCCGAGTCGGATCCAGAGCTCGATGCCGCCGGTGCCGGGCGCGGTGCCGTCGTGGTCGACGATGCGCTGAATCCACTCGCGACGCACGTCGGGATCAGGACAGTTGGACAGGATCGCGGCGTCTTTGCGGGGTACGACCCGCTGGTACGCCAGCCGGTTCGCTACCCAACCCTGGAACTGCCGCTGCGTGAGTTTCCCCGCGTACATCAGCTTGTGGAAGGGATGCTCCACGTAATACGACCCTTGAAAGCTCCGGAGTGCTTGCTCCAGCTCGTCGGGCGTGAGCGGCCGCTCCAGCCGTGGGAAAGGCGGTTGGGGAGGAGTGGAGAGCTGTGATGCCTGCAGTGTCGCTGTCGTCATCGGTACTCCGTGCGGCGTACCACCGCTCATACGTCGAATCGCATCCCGTCCATGCCAACGATCATTCCCGCCCGCTCCACCGCCGCCCGCTCGGGGGAGTCCTCGACCAGCATCGGGTTCGTGTTATTGATGTGCGTGTACACTCGTCTGGGCCGCCGCAGCCGCGCCAGCTGCTCCAGGCTGCCACCGGGTCCGGAAATCGGCAAATGGTCCATCTCCCGCGCGGTTCGCTCGCCGATGCCGAGCCCGATCAGCTCATCGTCGGTCCAGAACGTGCCGTCGAAGAGTACCAGATTGGCCGCTTCGAGCCGCGTGAGCAGGCCCTCGTCCAACGCGCCGCATCCCGGAACGAACGCGCAGGACCCGCCGGTCGCGGCGTCGCGCAGGAGCAGACCCACGGTGTGGCCGGGCAGCTCCTCACTGGCAAATCGCGGCGGCCCGGCCGGCACGGTAAACGTCTCCACCGAAAGCCCGCTCGGCATTCCCTCAGCGTACGTGAGCGCTACCGGTCCCCCCTGCGACGGCAGCTCCACCACGTCGACCTCCGCGAACGCCTGCGTCACCGGCAGGATGCTCGAGTCGTGCTCCAGGATCTTGCGTACGGCGCAGGTCAGATACAGGCGGAGCCGCCGGCCCTCTCTCAGCAGGACGATCCCGAGCGTGTGATCCAGCTCCGCATCGGTCGCGACGACGCCCGCGACGGGGACGTGGCGGGGACCCTCAGGGGCCTCGGTCGGCAACCGCGCCAACTGGTCCCGCACGTCGGGGGAGGCATTGAGGAGAAACCAGCGCCGGCCATCCGCGCTCACGGCGGCAGAGGACTGCGTCCGGGGGCGGGCCCGTCCGGGCTCGCGCCGAGCCACCCGACAGCTGGGACACCAGCAGTTCCATTGGGGGAAACCGCCGCCGGCGGCCGTACCAAGGAGGACGATCTGCATGTGCGGTCAGGCTGCAAAAACTAAGGGGCTCGCTTGCGCGAGCCCCCACAGTCCTAGTGCCGCTGTCTTAGAGGGTCGCGACGTACGCGGTGACTTCCATCGTGACGGCGACGACTTCGGCCTCGGGCTTGGTCCAACGCATCTGAACCTCCGGAATTGATGGTGACGGGGCCAGGCGGCCCGAACGGGTTGGGTGCTTTCACCCAGTCGGGCCTTGCAACAACCCGACGACACCCTGTTATAGGCAGAGGGTGTGCCGGAGCAGCTGTAGAGTTAGGCGTAGGATGATAAGCCATTGAGCTATTTGCAATTAGCTGGCAGCTGACAGGTTTTCCGTCGTCTTCGAAAGCCTTGCCAACACTGGGCCATCTCAACCTATTTGGGTCATTTCACCCACCGGCCTTCAGCCCTGGATTCCGAACTTCTTCAGGCGGTACCGCAGCGTATCCCGGGAGATGCCCAGTCGCTGCGCCGCCCGGGTCTGATTGCCGCCTGCCTCCCGAAGCGCCTGCTCGATCATCGTTTTCTCCCACTGTGCCAAGTCGACCCCCGGTGGGGGGAACGCAGGCGTTTCACCCGTGCTCGTGGTGCCGGGCGGTTCGGTCTGCCCGTTGCCGGCGGCCCCGGCGTTTTCCGGCCGATCGCGCGTCTCGACGAGTGACAGGTGTTCCACGTCCAGCACCGGGCCCTGGCTCCAGAGCACCGCGCGCTCGATTACATGGCTCAGCTCCCGCACGTTCCCCGGCCACGGGTAATGGAGCAAGCGGTCTCGCGCGAGCGCGTCGATGCGACGTACATCACGCCCGTACTTGAGGCTGAACTGGCGAAGGTAGTGATCGGCCAGACGCAGCACGTCGTCGCCGCGCTCCCGGAGCGGTGGGAGGCGCAGGAGAATGACCGCGAGGCGGAAGTAGAGATCCTGGCGGAAGCGCTCCCGTTGGGATTCACGCTCGAGATCGCGATTGGTCGCCGCGAGGATCCGCACCTTGATCGTGCGATCCCGAATTCCTCCGACCCGCCGAACCGTCCGATCTTCGATGGCACGCAGGAGCTTGCCCTGGAGCGCCAGCTCGATGTCGCCCACTTCGTCGAGGAAGATGAAGCCGCCCTCCGCCGCCTCGAACAGGCCGAGCTTCGACTCCTTCGCATCGGTGAACGCACCGCGCTCGTAGCCGAACAGCTCCGCCTCCATCAGAGTCCCGGGCAGCGCGGTGCAATTGACCTCGATGAACGGTTTGGTGGAGCGTGGCCCGGACGCATGGATCGTCCGCGCGACGAGTCCCTTCCCGGTTCCGGTCTCCCCGGTGATGAGAACCGGCGGCGTCTCGTCTAACGCGGCGATTTGCCGCGCGCGATCGAGCACGGCGCGTATGGCCGGCGACTCGCCGACGACGTCCCCGAATCCTTCCACACGGGCGGCCTGCCGCCGGTAATAGGACAGCTCGCCGTCACGGCGCGACTGTTCCCGCGCACGGTCGGCCAGCAGCTTCAGCTCCTCCAAGTCCACCGGCTTCTTGAGATAGTCGAAGGCGCCGAGCTTCACCGCCTCGACCGCCCCTTCGATCGTCCCGTGGGCGGTCATGATGATCACGGGAATCGCCGCGTCGAACTCCCGAATGCGACGGAGTAAATCGATGCCGCTCATACCGGGGAGCCGCACGTCGCTGAAGACGACGTCGGGCCGGAGCCGCTCCAGGAGGGCAAGCGCGCTCTCGGCATCACCCGCGACCTCGGCTTCGTAGCCCGACTCGGCGAAAAAGGCCTTCACGGCGCGCGCGAGGGTGCGCTCATCGTCGACGATCAGGACGGTAGCGCCGCTCACGCGCTCCTCCCCGGGGCGTCCGCTGCGTCCCCGACGGCGGGCAGCCGGACGCTGACCGTCGTCCCCGCACCCGCGCGACTCACCAACTCCAGGCGACCTCCGTTCTGCTCGACGTAGCGCTTCGCGATGGCGAGGCCCAGGCCGGTGCCTTCCGCCCGGGTGGTGAAGAATGGCTCTGTGACCCTGAGCAGGACTTCGTCGGCGATGCCGGCGCCGCTATCGGCGACGTCGATCACCACGCCGTCTCGGCTGCCCGGCTCGAGCGCCTCACGCCGCGCGGCGATCGCGAGGCGACCGCCCGAGGGCATCGCATCCAGTGCGTTGGAGACCACCTCGACCAGGGTCTGCTCCATTTGTATCGGGTCGACCCGGACGGCCGGCAAGTCGGTCGGGACGTCGACCGAAAGTTGCACCTTCCGCTCCTCCAGCACCTGACTGAATGCCGGCAGCACGCCTTCGACGAGCTGCGCGACGCTCTCGCGCATGGGATGGAACGGCGCCGGGCGGGAAAAGCTCAGGAGATGGGTGATACGCCGGTCGAGGCGGTCCACCTCGTCGATGATCGCGCTCAACTGCTCGCGCGAGGCGGGCGAGTCCGGGCGCTTGAGCACGAACTGGGCGGCGGCCCGCAGGCTCGCGAGTGGATTCCGGAGGCCGTGGGCGACGGCGGCCGACATTTCGCCGATGGAGGCGAGCTTCTCCGATTGGACCAGCTTGGCCTGGGTGTCACGGAGCCGGTCGGTCATGTCGGCGAAGGCGCGGGCCAGGTCGCCGATCTCGTCCTGCCGCTGCGCCGCGATGGGGTGCTCCAACTCGCCGGCCCCAACCACCGCCATCGCA
>DATHMJ010000329.1:0-3008 GCA_035487215.1 Gemmatimonadales bacterium | reverse complement strand
CAGAGCATGGCCCGCAAGAACGGGTCGGGAACCCTCGCGAGCGCGCCGCCTTCGAGCGCGCGGACACTCTGGTCGTCGAGCAGCAACAGGAAGTAGCCGTAGTCCTCGGAGTTTGCGAATACAAAGGCAGGCGTCGGGCGGCCGCGAGCACCCGCCACATCGGTGACGGGCCCGGACAAGGTGACTGGGAGCCGCACCGGCGGCCGATCCTCGTACACCAGGAGGACCTCGGTGCGCTCCGTCCACGGCCCCGACCCCCACCCCGACAGCGTCTGCGCCGGCCGTTGGCGCAGTGTCAATCGCGCGATCCGTCCGGCATGCGTCTCGAGGTGTTGCTCTACGATCGGCATGCCGGGTCGAAGCATGAAGTCCCGACCGAAATTCGTGAGCGGACGTCCGGACGCCGCGCCGATCGAGCCGAGCAGGTCGCGCCAGGTCGCGTTGCCATAGGCGAAGCGCGTGAGAAACCGGCGGACGCCGGTCTGGAAGGTTGATTTCCCGACCAGATACTCGAGCTGCTTGAGCACGGCCGGGGCCTTGTTGTAGACGATCGCGCCGTAGTTGCTCTTCGCCTGGTCGAGGTTGTCGAGCTGCTGCCAGAGGGGACGCGTTCCACGAGTTTGGTCCACCGCATACGCGGGGGGCTTGTTGGCGAGATAGAACGTCTTCCAGGCGCCGGCGGTCGGCTCGATCTCCGCCAGCGCCTCCGCCGCCATGAACGTCGCGAACCCTTCCTTGAGCCACAAATCGTCGAACCAGCGCGGCGTCACGAGATCGCCGAACCATTGGTGCGCCACTTCGTGGAGGATGACGGAGAATCGCCCCAGGCGCCGCGGGAGGGTCGGACGCTCGCGGAAGATGAACCGGTCCTCGTTGTAGAACACCGCCCCGGGGTGCTCCATGCCGCCGAACGGGAACGCCGGCGCGAGGACGAAGTCGAATTTCTCGAACGGGAAGCGACGGCCGAAGTACCGCTCCATCCAGTCGAGCGCCCGCTGATTTAGCGCGAGCAGCGTGTCGAGATCCGCCTCCGCGGCCCGGGATTGCCGCACGTAGGCGTTGATGGTGCGCCCGTTCAGCGTTGACGTAGCGTGTCGCCAGGGACCTGCCGCGAAAGCGATCAAGTACGTACTGATCGGCCGGGTTTCGGTAAAACGCGTCGTCACTCGGCCGTTCGCGGTGTCGGCGGTGGCGGCCGAGCCGTTGGCGATCGCGGTCCACGCACTGGGAGCGGTAAGCGAAAGGCGAACGCGCGCTTTCAGGTCGGGCTGGTCGAAACAGGGAAAGAGCTGATTCGCGTCCGCCGGCACGAGCAGCGTATAGAGGTAGTCGCCGCCATCCACCTGATCGTGCGCCCGGATGATGCTGGCGCCCGTGGGCGCGATGTCGGCCACGAACCCGAACGTCAGCGCGTTCTCTCCGGGCTGGAGGAGGGCCGCCGGCACCCGGATGTGGGCGCCGTCGGCCGCCCGGTCGGGAAGCGGGCGCCCGTTGACCCGCCCAGCGGTCAGTCGGCGGCCGCGGAAATCGAGGATCGCGTCTCCCGCTCCCACGCGCCGGAACCGCACCGTCACCTGACCGACCGCGCTGTCGAGCGCGGTCACGTCGAGCGCGAGATCGTATCGAACGTCGCGGATCGTGCGGGAGCGCCACTCCGCCAGGCGGCGCGACACGCCGTGCGTCGGGGGATCCGCGCGCGCATCCCGCGGAGCGGGGCTCGACAGCAGCGGAGGGATGGCGACGAGCAGCGCGGCGATCACGGCGCGGAAATGTAGCTAACAGCTATTAGCCAATAGCTACCAATACGTGATTGTCGTGAGGAGTGCGGCGTCGCTCGACTGAGCCGGCGGGGAGCTGATCAGGATTGAGGCCGTATCGGTGTCCCGGCGAACGGGAGCCTGGGTGGGAGACGCGGAGCCGGTGATCTGTGCCGCCAAGGTGGTCGCCGCGTGCATCGTAGCCCGGGCATCGCTCAGGTCGATCACCGTCGCCGTAGCGAGCGCGGTGGCGCCGGCCTGGGCCGCTGCCCGACCCACGAACAGCGCGCTGAGACCAAGCGAAACTGCGAATGCCCTGCAAACGGTCACTGGACCTCCCCCGCCACACCTCGAACGGCGTCACTGCCTTGGGGGCACCTTCCGGGCCAGGAGCATGCCTTGACTAACCGCTTATGACGAAAGGCTTTACCACTAGCAACCTGTGCGATATTTCGACAATCCGTTGCGTCGATTCATCGCACGAGCATCCAATCGACCGACACCGCGCTGTCCCCACCCGGCGGCTCCTCGCACCGAACATGGAAGCCGCGCGGAGTCTTGTCGGTGAGCCACACCCGTCGTGCGCCCGCCGCGGGTCTCCCCCGAACCGCCGCAACGCTGCAGGTGACGAAGTAGGCGTCATCCGGCTCGGGCGTGGGCAGGTTCACCTCGACATCGGTGACGTTGCCCGCCAGGCTCACCGAGCCCCGAAGGTTGCGGGCGGGCACCTGGGTTCCGGAGATGCCGTTGGTCACCAGGGGGGAGAACCCCTGCCCGTGCCTGAGATAGAATCCGCCCGCGTCGTTTATGTCGTCGCCGAGAAAGAGCGTCCCTCGGCCCTCGTCCGAGAGAATGCGCGGGACGGGAAGGGGACCGGTGGACATCTGCGGGAAGAGGAGCTTGTTGTGGCTCGCACCCGGTTCCACCCGCATGTAGGCGGATTTGTAGACGGTTGGACCGATGCCATTCTTGAAGTTGGGGGTGAGCACGTGATTCCCCGTGGCGTTCTCGAGGAAGTGATAGGCGAAGTCAGGGCCGCCGCCGGGCGGGCTGGCTCCGTGATCCAGCCCGATGAACTTGTTGCGCGACCCGTCGACCTCGATCTGCGATCGGCCTTTGCCCCAGGCCGCGATGCCGCCGAAAAATGAGCAGCCGATCGTGTACCGGTTGAGCCGGATGAGCGGCCGGCCCGGCGCGCCGGTCCTGGGATTGCCGTGGCACTTGAGCGCAAAGAACTGGAGCGTATCGGTC
>DATHMJ010000328.1:0-3711 GCA_035487215.1 Gemmatimonadales bacterium | reverse complement strand
TTCCGGGTTACTCCCGCCAAGGTCTTCGCTGGTGCGCATTCCGCGGTACTTCCGCCCGCCCTCGCCCGCCGCCATCGCGACGCTGGCCATCGTCGTCTGCATGGCTGTCGCCCTCACCGTGCAGCGTCCCCTGGCTGCCGGCGCCATCGGACTGCTCAGTCTGACGGTCTGGATCGCGATGCGGCGGCTGGAGCGCCAAGCGGTGAGCGCGGAAGCTGGCCGGGCGGAGGCCGCTCGGCAGCTCGATCGCCGGATCAGCGAGCTCTTCTCGCTGCAGGAGCTGAGCTACGTGCTCGCCGAGTCGATCCAGCTCGATCGCATCGTCGACCAGGTGGCCCGCTACGGCGCGCGATTCCTCCAGGCCGACGGCGCGCTCGTGGCCCTCGCCGAAGGCGAGGGAGGCACGCTCCGGATCGTGGCCGCAGCCGGCACGCTGGCGCAGCTCGCCGACAAGCGCTCCCCCGCCGGCGAGCCCGGGCTGGTCCGCCAGGCAGTGGATCGGGAACGGATCGAAGTGGCTCAGGCCACAGAGAATCCGGTCGTGCTCCTGGCCGGGACGCTGGTTCGCTCCGCGGCCGTCGCTCCGCTCCGGTCCCAGGGCCGGGCCATCGGCGCCCTCGCCGTGGCGGATCGGCGCGAAGGGCCGTTCACCACCGAGGACCTCTGGTTGTTGTCGACCATCGCGACCCAGACCTCGATGGCGGTCGCCAACAGCCGGCTCTTCGAGATGGTCCGTCGCAGCACGGAAGAATGGGAGACCGCGTTCGATGCCCTCGCCGAAGGGCTTGGCGTAGTCGGGCCGGCCGGCCAGGTCCTCCGGGCCAACCGCGCGCTCGCCACGCTGGCCGGCATGGCCCCGGAGGCGTTGCCCGGGGCTGAGTTCGTGGCCGTCGTCGCTGGAGGCGCGCCGCGAGCCCGCGAGCTGCTGGCGGCTGCGCAGCGGCTCGAGCAGCCGGTACCGGTCGAGATTCGCCGGGAGCGTGACGGACGCCGGCTGCGGCTCGCGGCGGCGCCCCTCTGGGGCTCGGCCGCAGACGGGAGCGTGGTCATCCTCGTGGAGGACGTCACCGAGCAGCGCGCACTGGAAGCGCAGCTGATCCAGAACGAGAAAATGGCGTCCATCGGCCAGCTCGCATCGGGCGTGGCCCACGAGCTCAACAACCCCCTGACGTCGATCGCCGGCCTGACCGAGCTGCTGCTGGAGCCGGCCCGCAAGCTTCCCAACCAGACCCGGGATCACCTTCGGGTCATCCACGACCAGGCTGAGCGGGCCGCGCGAATCGTTCGGAACCTGCTGACCTTCGCCCGGCCCAGCTCGTTCGTGAAGGAGCCGGTGGATCTGAATGACGTCGTGGCGCGGACCGCCTTGCTCATCTCCCACGAGCTGCGTCAGCGCGGGATCGAGCTGGACCGTCGCCTCGACCCGGATCCCGTCGTCGTCATCGGCGACCGATACGAGCTGCAGCAGGTGCTGCTCAACCTGCTCACCAACGCTGTGCACGCCCTCGGCACGCTGGGGCCCGAGACGCCGCAGCGGATCCGACTTGCCACCGCGCGCGCGGGCGAGCGCGCCGTGCTCGAGGTCGGCGACAGCGGCCCCGGTGTTCCGGCGGCGCTGGTCCCGCAGCTCTTCACCCCCTTCTTCACGACCAAGGGCCCCGGCCAGGGCACCGGTCTCGGCCTATCGGTGAGCTACGGACTCATCGAGGCGCACGGCGGTCGAATCAGTTATCGGCCGTCGGCGGAGGGCGGGGCGGAATTCGTCGTCACGCTTCCGCTGGTGGCGACGCCCGTGCCGGCCCCTCCAGCCGAGTCGGGCCGGACGCGGAGCATCACGGCGCCCGGTTCGGACCAGACGATTCGGGTGCTGGTCGTGGACGACGACGCGGCCGTTCACCGCCTGGTGACCGCCTTCTTCTCACCCGATGGTCACGTGGTGGACGCGGTGCGCACCGGAGATCAGGCACTGCGGTTGGTGGAGATGCAGGGGGAAGCCTACGACCTCGTGATCGCGGACGCGCAGGCCGTCGCCGCCGACGGGAATCTCTTCGCCGCGCGGCTGCTCGCCACCCATCCCGACTGGCGTGACCGGCTCATCATCGCGAGCCCTCCGCGCGCGTCCGGCTCGCGTCCCGTTCCCGCACTGCACTGGATTCCGAAGCCGCTCAACCTGGGCGACCTACGGGGCATCGTGGCCCGGATGCGCGGCGAGACAAGCTAGGCGACTCACTTCTCGCTGCGCACCACAAACCCTCGCCCTCGCAGGTAGGCCCTCGCGTCGGCGATCGACGACCCCTGAAAATGGAAGATCGACGCCGCGAGCACGCCGTGCGCGCCGGCCTCGAGCGCCTCGGCCAGGTGCTCCAGCCTGCCTGCTCCGCCGGATGCGACGACCGGGATGCGCACCGCGGACGCGGCGCTCCGCAACAGGGGCAAGTCGTAACCGGCACCGGTCCCGTCCCGGTCCATCGAGGTCAGCAAGATCTCTCCCGCACCCAGCGCTTCCAGGCGCCGGATCCACTCGGTCGCCTCGAGGGAGGTCGGCTCCCTGCCCCCCGTCACCATGACCGTCGCCCGTCCGCCGATCGCCTTCGCGTCGACCGCCGCGACGACGCACTGCGACCCGAAGGTGCTCGCGAGCTGCTCCACCAACGACGGATCGCGAACCGCCGCGGTGTTGACCGCCACTTTGTCAGCCCCGGCCCGCAGCGCCTGGCCGGCGTCGTCCACTGACCGGATCCCGCCGCCCACCGTGAAGGGGATGAAGATGGAGTCGGCGACCCGCGCGACCATCTCGAGCATGGTTCGCCGGTCCTCGTGCGTCGCGGAGATGTCGAGGAATACGAGCTCGTCGGCGCCTTCGGCGTCGTACCGAGCGGCCTGTGCGACCGGATCGCCGGCGTCGCGCAGGGCCGCGAAGTGGACGCCCTTCACGACCCGGCCACCGGCAACATCGAGACAGGGAATGATGCGGCGGGCTAGCACACGCGAAGCACGTCGTCCAGCGGTCCGGCGTCGCCGGCACCCAGGAGGCTCACGATGTCGTCGAGCGCGCGGCGCTCGCGTGGCCATGCGAACCGGGCGCGGGCGGCGGAGGGGCTGAGCCACTCCAGCGCGTCGTGCTCCGAGCTCAGTCGAACGGTGGCACCGGCGGCGACGAACGCGGTGAACACCGGCACCAGCGCGACTTCGTCCACACGGTGCTGGTAGAAGGTCTCGACCCGACTGAGGTTGTACAGCCGCTCGGGCGAGAGGCCGGTTTCCTCGGCCAGCTCCCGCCGCGCCGCGGCGACCGGACGCTCGCCTGCCTCGATGTGACCGTGCACCGTTTCCCACGAGCCCGGACACCTCCCGCCGGCTCCGCGGCGCAGCACCAGCGCCTGGAGGGCTTCGCCGGCGCCCCGCAGCACGTACACGTCCACGAATTTGGTCTTGACCGTGGTCACGGGCGCCACTGCGCGAACGCCGCGAGCAGCGCGATCCCCGCACGCTGCGATTTTTCGGGATGGAACTGCGCCCCGATCACGTTCTCGCGACCAACCAGGGTGGGGAAGACGTAGCCATAGTCACCGGTCGCGAGCACGGCGCCGTTCGCCAGGTCGGCAGGATGGTAGCTGTGGACGTGATAGAAAAAATCCGGTTCCGCGAGCACCTGGCCGACGACCGGGTGGCGCCGCCCAGAGTCGGTGGGCGCCACGCGGGCCCAACCGA
>DATHMJ010000327.1:0-3269 GCA_035487215.1 Gemmatimonadales bacterium | reverse complement strand
GCATCCCAGCCTCGGGCCGCGGCAAAGGACCGGAGCGCGAGCCGCTGGTTCTCGACCGTCTGTCCGGTCGTGCTGACGCGGCAGTACAGCGCTGCCCGGAGCGGCGCCGCCGGTCTCACAGCCGGTCCCGCTCGCTCACCTCCTGCCGTCTCGTACACGCCGTGGCCTCAGGGCGTGGATTCTCGTCGTGCGCTGGACATCCACTGACTGGTTCTCGGGCAAAACTGAGACCCCTTTTGACTCGCTCAGGGCCTTGACGCTCCTCACCCTGGCCAGGGTGTCCGAGCCCCGCAGGGCGACCGCGCCGGGGTCGTAGTACTCGAACCACGGCAGGCCGGCCTTCGTGTAGTCGCTCGCGGTCGGCGAGACCGAGGGCGGCGTCTCCCCCGTCAGTGACGGCCAGAGCACGGTGTTGACGATGGTGATGAAGCACCGGCCCATGTGTTTCTGGCTCCAGTCGGAGGGGGCGAACGGATCCTGATACACCTCCTGGCGCATGCGCCCGCCCGGGGCCAGACCCATATCAGCTGCTCGGCGGGCGATCTCACCGGTAGACCGACGCGAGATGCGCGCTCGTTCCCGCTGAAGCTCCCGGTATGCGGCGGCTTTCAGGGGATGGACGACCAACTGGAGCCCGCCGTGCTCCGCCGTGCGCGAGATCTGCTCCTCCGCCGAATAGCCTTGCCCGAGCGGCATGGCCACGAACTGGCGAATCACGCCCTGCTCGACGCAGAAGCCATCCAGCCAGGGCTGGCCGGGTGTCACGAGATAGTCCTGTGGGCCTCGATGGAGGCCCCGGGTCAGCGGGGATCCCGTGATGGCGTCCACCTTGCCGGTGGCCACGGCAACGGCCATCGGATAGTCGCCCCGGAAAGAGATCCACATGGCCTCGGCCTGGTGCATGGGCATGAGGACGCCCCCGCGCTCCACCCAGGCCTTCGGAAGGCGACGCCGGTAGTCGTCCATGTGCCGCAGGGGGAACGCGCCCAGTCCCGGGGGCAGGGGATAATGTCGGTCGTCGTCAGGTATGCGCAGCGTGCGCTGGAACGTGACCGTCAGCCGTGCCTCCGCGTGCACGTTCGGGAAGCGAAACACGAGCCGATCGCCTTCGAGTGTGACCATGGGTGCTCCTCCTTACCATTTTCCGTCTCGAACCTCGCGCACCACGCGCAGGACCGCATGGGTGGGCGCCGCCTTGAGGGAGCGCAGCAGTTCCGCAAACAACGTCGGCCGCCGCCGAATCACCTCCTGGAGGTCATCCGAGACCTTGCCGGCCAAGGCCAACAACACATCCGCGTCCTCCCCCAACTCCTTCGCGAGTCGCCGAACGGTCGCTTCCGACGGGGGCGCCACATTGCCGCGCTCCACCTGGCTCAGGTACGCCGGCTGGACGTGGATGCGCTGGGCCACCTGCCGAAGGGAGGAGCTCGGATCCGTCTTCCGCAAACGCTCCCGCAGCTCCCGGATGTAGGCGCCGAAGCGCGGCTGGGACGCTCTCCGGGGCCTCCTGGGAGCTGTGCGCGTGGGACGGCTGGCCGCCATGAAGCGTCCAGGTCCCCAGCTAGCCGACTCTGGGGCCCATCAGGGCCGCGTGTCAGAGACGGTGGCCGCCGCCTCCCGGAGCAAGGTCTCTGCCTCGCCCGGCCCCCCGCACGCGCGGTCATTCCACGCCAGGACGTGATCGCCATAGCCGCGCGCGGCGAGCACCTGGTAGAGGGGCTTCATGAGGGCCCACCAGAAGTTCACCGAGTCCACGATGCCGGCCTCTCGGTCCCGATACCCGTCAATCCCGCCGATCTCGGCCAGCGCCCGGAACACGGCGCCGGTCAGGCACCAGGAGATCGCGACCGGGTTCGTACCCTGGACCCGCTCCCCACGCTCGTTCCGTGCCCCGGCGCCCGTGGTCCAACCCATCGCCACGAGATCGGCGGCGCGCAGCAGGATCTTCCGGTGCATTTCGCGTTCGACGGCCTGGCGCATAAGGGTCTTGAAGTCCTCGTTCATGCTTCTCCCTCCTTGGCGAGTAATCTATATACCATACAGTATACACACTGACAACAGATGTCGGCGTGTCCGCTGCGACACCCCGTACATCGAGGGCGGTGGGAAATCAGCGAGGTACACGACGGTCGGGCGTCAAGGTTTTTCGGACGAGCCGGCGGACGCCGTATCCGGCTCACGGAGAGAGCTAAGTTAGCGGCTTGACCGAAAAATTCGCGGCCCGGAGACTGGCCAAGAGGGCCCGCCGTGTACCTTCTCCTCGATGCGAACGTAACCGCCGGGTACTACCTTCCTCGGTCGCTCGACTCGAGAAGAGCTCGCGGCCGGATCAGGGTGATCTTTGACTCCACGCGGTCCCACGCCTCTCCCCCCGTCCTTTACATCCCCAATTTCTGCATTGCCGAGGTCTTCTCCGTGTTCGCCAAGCACGCCTTCGGCAAGTGGAACCGTCACGTGAAGAAGAAGGGCACCATCGACAAACGGGTCTACAAGTCGCTCGTAATGAGCTGCCGCGGCGTGCAGACGAGCCGTCCCACCAGGAGCTGCCGGAGCACAGGCCGAGCCTCGATCGGGTTGCTTCGGAGCAGGGCGTCCCAGGACTCGAGCCGGCCCCGGAGGTCCGCTCGGAGCGCCGCCGTCATCGTCGGCCGGGCGGTCCGTTCCAGGCCGTCGACGTGCTCGAGTTGGGCCGTGAGGTCGCCCCGGCGTCGCTCACGGGCTCGCATCGCCTCCAGAATGGTCGGTGGGGCCTCGCCGCTGGCGATCGCCTCCGTAAACCGCCCCAGCTCCCGCTCGACGCGGCGAAGCTCGCCCTCGAGCCCGCGACGGCGAGCATCGAGCCCAGCGTGCTGTTCCCCCCACAACTCGACGGCCCGGGCCGCCACGTCGTCCACCAGGTCCGGCGTCAACACGTCTTCCCGGAGGGCGGCCACCACGGCCGCGTCGAGGTCGGGCAGGGGAAGCGACCACGCGTTGCGACAGGTGCCGTCGACGCGCCACCCGTGGCACACGTAGTAGATCCGGGGGGCGACCTTGCCGCCGGCGACGTGGCCGCGGGCGGCCTTCCGCTGCATCGCATCCCGGGTCCGCTGCCGGCCTTTCTCCCGCTCCATCTCGGAGGCGAAGTTGAACTCCGCACCCGCACCCGCGCTCATGCGCTCGTGGCGGAGGCCTCGGTCGTGGGGTCGGCGCCGAGCCGCTCCTCGACCAGCGCCAGCGTGCGCATCGCCTGACGCAACGCCCGCCGCCAGCGGTCCCGCATCTCGCGG
>DATHMJ010000326.1:0-2380 GCA_035487215.1 Gemmatimonadales bacterium | reverse complement strand
CGAATACGACCTGAATCTTTCGCTCGATAGGTTTCAGTCCTGCCGTTTTGACCAACTTCGGCGCCGAGTTCATCCGAAAGAAAGACCGTCCTGCTGTACTGCGCTGTCCGGCGCTGCTACGGCAGAAAGACCCACAACTCGTGCGCTCCGACAGCCCAATAACCCGAGCTCACATCGCGCGATTAAAGTCTATCAACGACACGTCCTTATATCACGCGTTAAGATTCTCGACCATGCATAGGTCGTGGGATCTCGGCGTCAATGCAATGTAAGCGCATGCCGACCGTGTCCCCATTCAAGTGCCATTTACATAGACCACCGTGAAATACCTCATGTGATATGCAATTCTCCTGAGTGATGTGTGACTCGCCTCGTCCGATATTCGAATCAACTTAGACGCTAAAGCGCACTCAAACCCGACACCTCAAGGAAGATTTACTGTGCCGACGCACCCGCACGGTTGCTGCGTCGCGATCGTCGAGGGAACTTGAACGGCTGGACTCAACGTTCGGTTTGTGCTGCACGAGCGTTGCGCGCTGGTACTTCTACGTAGGCGCCGATCCTGCGCGTTCGCTGTCTTCGAGGATTAGGTCGACCATCAGGTCGTTGGCGAGCGCTTCGAGCGCCTCGCGCAACTCAGACGTGCCCAATTGCGCCGGAACCAGCAGACGCGCAGAGGCGCGCACCAGGCTTTCACCGGACATCGAGCCGCTGACGAAGTCGGTGACGAGTTCCTCGATGCTGACGCCGCGGCTCGCCAGTGCATGCGAGATGTCGCGCACCACTCCGGGCCGATCCTGGCCGACGACCTCCAGCCGCATCTTGCGGCCGTGCGCCTCGCCGGCTCGATCGGTCCCGCGGGTGACGACGATCCGCAGCCCGTGCGCTTCGAGCTCCCGCAACGCGACGAGCAAGGCTTCGACCTTGGCGGGTGCAACGTGTACGTGGACGATTCCGGCGAATTGGCCGGCCAGATTGGCCATCCGCGACTCGAGCCAGTTGCCGCCGAAGGCGGCCACTTTGTCCGATATCAGGTTGACCAGGCCCGGACGATCCGGGCCGACGATCGTCAAGATCAGCGAGGCCGGCATAAGCCATCCTCCGTCGGTTTGCCGCGATCGTAACGACACCGGCCTTCGTCTGCCAGGCCCTGAATTGTCTGAACCTCCTCGCCGCGCCGGTTGAGAATGCACCGAGTTGATCAACTTGACGATGAGCCCGGTTTTCGCGAGTCGAGGCTGTCGGTCGACCGAAGGGTGCAGCCGATTGAACTTTTTTCCAGCTGCCGGGAATTAACATCGGATGCTGGGGTGGGTCGGCATCCGTCGCGACGACGGGTTCCTTTTCGCTCCGTCGGGTTTCGCCGCGCTGCACGATGGCGGCGCTCCCGCCCGGCGCCTTTAAGGGTGCCCTCGAAGGGAACTCGGAGTACGCTGTGAGTGCCTAAACGCGATAGATAGGACCTGAATCGATTCAACTCGCCCCGTCGGGAGACTGCTGTGAAGAGGTACTCGGCTGTATTCGGAACGATGCTCGCGGCCGTCTTGCTGGCGGTCGCGCCGCGGCCAGCCGCCGCGTACGGCGGAGGATCATCCGGCGGCGGACACTCGGGTGGGGGTGGTGGACATGCCAGTTCGGGCGGACACGCTGGCTCGGGCTGGTCCGGGCACGGTGGCGGCTGGAGCGGCCACGGTGGAAGCTGGTCCGGCCGCGGCGGTGGCTGGCACCATCACGATCACGACGGTTGGTGGGGCGGCTGGGGCGTCGGATGGGGTTGGGGCTGGGGACCGTACTGGGGGGACCCCTGGGCGTGGGGATACGGCTACCCGTACTACGGGCCGTACTACGAGCCGGCCTATCCGATTTACGCCGATCCCCTGCCCTCGGCGCCACCGCCTCCGGCGTATTGGTACTACTGTCCGCCGGCCAAGGTGTACTACCCCTACGTGTCGCAGTGCCCGGTGCCCTGGGTGCGGGTGGCCCCCACCCCGCCGGGCTGAAACCGGCTGACGGGGACGCAAGTCCCCATTTGGGGGGCGCCGAAAAAAAGTACGATCTGCCCTCCCGTGTGCGGAAACCGCCGGTGCAATGATCTGGTTCAATGAGCTTTTGCGTGGCCCGGCCGCCAAACCCCCGGAGCACCCGTCGGACCGACCGCCTGCCTCCGTAGCGCACCGCGCGGTCGATCCGGATGTGGCGCGCGCTGCGCTGGCCGGCGCCACCGACGAGGAGCAGCAGCGGCGGCACGCCGAGGCGCTTGGTTGCGCGCTCGCTGCACTGCAAAAAGCGCCGCTGCCGGAAGACGGGCCCGCCGTGTGGTCGGCCGCCATATCGCACGTGGCCGACAAATCGGTCGCCCTGCAGTGGATCGAACGGCTCA
>DATHMJ010000325.1:0-2017 GCA_035487215.1 Gemmatimonadales bacterium | reverse complement strand
GGCGATGGGGCTCACCGCACCGTCGGTCGCGCGGATCTTCCTCGCGCAGGGCGCGATCATCGGGCTCGCCGGGACGGCACTCGGCCTCATGGGCGGCCTGGCCGTTTCGTACGTGGTGGATCGCTCCGGCTGGATTCGGATCAACCCCGCGGTGTACTTCATCGATCACCTTCCGGTGCACGTCGAGGCGCTCGACGTCCTGTGGGTGGTCCTGGCGAGCTTGGCGATCGCCGTGCTCGCGACGCTGTACCCCTCGCGCGCCGCCGCCCGGCTCACCCCGGTCGAAGCCATCCGGCACGAATGACGAACGGAGCGCGCCGTGCCGATACTTGAAGCGACCGGGCTGAGGAAGGTCTACCGAGGGGGCGACGGTAATCCGATCGAAGTCCTGTCGGGCGCCGACCTCGGCGTGGGTCGGGGCGAATTCGTCGCCATCGTCGGCGCGAGCGGGGCCGGCAAGAGCACGCTGCTCCACCTGCTGGGCGCGTTGGACCGGCCGACGTCGGGGCAGGTGCGTCTCGACGGGCAGGCGTACACCGACCTCGCGCCGTCCGACCTCGCGCAGGTGAGAAACCGGAAGTTGGGGTTCGTGTTCCAGTTCCACCATCTGCTGCGCGAGTTCACGGCGCTCGAGAACGTGATGCTGCCGCTGCTCATCGCGGGCGCGTCGGAGGGCGAGGCGCGATCCCGCGCCGAACAATTGTTGGCGCGGGTCGGTCTCGCGGGGCGCATGACCCACCGGCCCTCCGCGCTGTCCGGTGGCGAGCAACAGCGAACCGCCGTGGCGCGGGCGCTGGCCACCGATCCCGTGGTGGTCCTGGCCGACGAGCCGTCCGGCAACCTCGACTACGGCCACAGCGAGCTGCTGCACGAGCTGTTCGCCGGGCTCGCGCGGGAGTTCGAGACCGCGCTCGTCGTGGTGACCCACAACCGCTTGCTCGCCGCCCGGGCGGACCGGGTGCTCAGCCTGGAGAGCGGACGCCTCGTGCCACTGTCGAGCGTGGAGTCGATGCCGTAATGGAATGCGATAGCTGCCACGAGCGGGACGCGGTCGTCCACCTGACTCAGATCGTGAATGAGCAGGTCACCACCCTGCATCTCTGCGAGCGTTGCGCCGCGGAGAAAGGGGTGGAGAGCAGCGGCTCGGTCGGTGCCACCAAGATCGGATCGTTCCTCTCCGCCATGACCAAGGGGCTGCCCGATCAATCGCTCGTGCCGAGCGGTGGCGAGCGGCATGCCTGCCCCCGGTGCGGCGCGTCGCTTCAGGACTTTCGGGAGAGCGGACGCCTGGGTTGCGCGGACTGCTGGCGGGCGTTCGAGGCGCCGCTTCGCGATCTGCTCCGGCGGCTGCACGGGTCCACGGTGCACATGGGCGAGCGCTACGCCCTCCGGGCCGGCGCCGAGCGCGATCCGGAGCGTCGCGCGGCGGAGTTGAAGGAACAGCTGCGTCTCGCGGTGGAGACCGAAAACTTCGAGCTCGCCGCCGAGCTCAGGGACCGACTGCGGGTGGCCGAATGATCGATCTCAGCCTGCTCACCGACGGCGGGGTCGGTTGGCTCGACGCCAGCGGTCCCATGAGCCACTTGGTGCTTTCGACCCGGGTGCGGCTCGCGCGCAATCTGGCCGACCATGTCTTCCTCACGCGGAACACCGAGGAGGAACGGGAAGCGATTCTGGAGCAAGTCCAGGCGGCCGCCCGTGACACGGTGTTGCTCCGGCGCGCCGTGGCGTTCCGGATCGACACGCTCGACCGGACGGACCGTCAGTTGCTGCACGAACGACACTTGGTCAGCAAGGAGCTGGCGGGACTCGACGTGGACGGCCGCGTGCGGGTGGGGGCGTGTGTGCTGGTCCAGGACCGCGTCGGCACCATGCTGAACGAAGAGGATCATCTTCGGCTTCAGAGCCTGCATTCCGGGCTCTCTTTGGATGGGGCCTACGGCGAGGTCGACAGGCTGGACGCCGAACTGGGACAACGACTTCCGTTCGCATTTCATCCTGAGTTTGGTTACCTTAC
>DATHMJ010000324.1:0-2082 GCA_035487215.1 Gemmatimonadales bacterium | reverse complement strand
GCCGTGGGAGGCGCGAAGCAGCGGCTCGAAGCGTCGACCTGCGCCGACCTCGCGCGGGCGGGCGCGCTCTTCCTGGCGCTCTTGATGGATCCGGAAAGCGTGTCCTCCATGCCGGCCCCGGCGCCTAAGCCGCCGGCACCTCCGGCGCCAGCTCCCTCCGCGGCTCCTGCCGCATCGACCAGCGCTTCGAAGCCGACCACCGCTCTACCAGCGCCGGAAATCGCCGTCGATTCCAAGCCGGAGGGGGCAACCTCGGGCGGTGCGGGAGTGCCCTCCATGCTCGCAGCTGCCGGGATCGCGGTCGACTTGGGGACTCTTCCGCATGCCGGCGTGTTCGGCGTGATCGCCGGGGGGCTCCGTATCCGGCGTTTCGACGTCATGCTGGAAGGCGCCGTCGCTCCTCCTGAGGACACGAGCGTCGACGGCGCGGCAGGCGCGCGACTCATGGCGGCCAGTGCGACGTTCAAGCCGTGCTACGCGGCGTTGACTCGGGGCCGCGTACGTCTCGAGCCTTGCCTTCCGATCGAGGTGGGTTGGATCCATGGCCAGGGGATCGGGATCGCCCAGAGCCGCTCTTCGGATTCGTTCTGGTGGTCCGTGGGCGGAGCGATCGCGCTTTGGTTGGACCTGGGGAGCCGCCTCGAAGCGCGCGTGGACGTGGTCGCGCTCGCGCCGCTCGTGCGTCCGAATTTCATGCTGACAGGCCTCGGAAGCGTGTTCTCGTCGAGTGTCGCGGTCCGCCCTGGAGCGACCGCCGTCATCCGGTTTTGATCTCCGGCGGCGCGCTAGACCACATCCAAGTGCGTCGCTCTCTCATCGAACCATGTGAAACACTACCGAACGCAGCGTGCCTGGCCGGCGGTCTTGCTGTAGGTGGCGATGCCGTCGGAATAGGTCACCGCCCACGCGCTCCCCCCGTTGTGCGTGGACGTGGACGAGCTCATGTAGACTCCGCTGTTGGGCGTGTCGGGGAATACGCTGGTGTCGATTGCCGGGGACACGCGCGTGATCGGCGGCACGTCATCGACTGTCGTGGACAGCTCTTTGACGCTCGGTAGGCGCCACGTGTGCCCGTTGAGCCCGAGGCCCGAGCAATAGGCGATGGCGGCGGACTGGGTCATCGTCGCGGTGGAGCTGGCCTGCGTCCACACGAGTCCTGTTTCGTTGTCCTGGATTTCTCCAGGGGCAACTTGCGTGTAGAGCTTCGGGATGGCGCCGTGAACGGAGGAGGAAACGCACCGCACGTTGGCCGTGCCGGTCTGCGAAAACGCGGTGCTCACGAATCCGTCGGAGAAATTGATCGCCCAGGCATATTGCGGCTTGCTGGCGATTTGAGAGACGACCCATGGGGTCGAGGTGAAATGGAACGCCCCTGGCGCCATGGGAAAGACGGAGGTGTCGATCTTGGTTCCACTTGTCGAGAAATTCATGATCGAAATCAGCTCGATGCGCGTCGGCAAGTGCCAGGTGCGATTCGCAAGGGTCAAGCCGGTGCAGTAGCTCTTGGCCGCGGTCCACGCGAGTGCCGGGGTCGACTCGGTCTTCTCCCAGACGAGTCCTGTGACGTTGTCGCGTATCGTTCCGTCTCCCAGATCCGTGTAACTGGCGGGATGCGGCAGGCCCGTATTCGCTGGATTGGGCATGGGCCAGCATGCGTACGAATATTCGAAGCCACTGGCGGGTGTGCACCCCACGCCACCGTCGCCCAAGCCGCCCGAGCTCGAACCGGATCCTGAGCTGGAGCCGGATAACGAACCGGATCCCGAGCTGGAGCCGTTGCTCGAGCCGGACGACGCGCCTAATGCCGCGGAGCCGCTCGACGACCCACTCGAAGCGCCGGAACTGCCCGACGAAGCTGACGGATTGCCCGGGGCGCCACCCTCGGAAGAGGCGGCGCCGGAGAAGGTCCCGGCATCATCTCCCCCCGTTGGCGCCGGGCTCGAGCCCCATCCCGAGCCCGGCGGTCGGGAAGCGGAGCTGCACGAAGCGATGACAATCGCAGCCATCGCGGCCTCGACCGAGCGTCGACAGAGCTCCTGCCTTTCGATCTTCATGTTTGGCTCCTCGCGCGCTCCGGCAACG
>DATHMJ010000323.1:0-3505 GCA_035487215.1 Gemmatimonadales bacterium | reverse complement strand
TACCACCGCGGAGCCTCATCATGTCGGATCTCGCCGATCGCCTGGCCGAGCTCGAGCACCGGGTCAGTGAACTTCGAGAGTTCCTTTGACCTGACGGGAAAGAGGGAACGGTTGGCGGCCCTCGAGGCCAAGCAGGCAGAGCCCGGATTCTGGGGCAACGCCGAATCCGCGCGCGTAGCCGTGCAGGAGGTGAAGCAGCTCAAGGGGTGGCTCACCCCCTACGAATCACTCCGGCAGCGGCTCCAGGGCGCTCGCGAGCTGGCGGAGCTGATCGAGCACGAGCCCGACGCGGCGATGCTCGCGGAGCTCGAGACCGAGACCGCCGACCTCGCTCAGGCGGTCGAGGCCTTCGAGCTGCAGGCGATGCTGCAGGGTCCCGAGGACGAGAAAGACGCGCTGCTCACCATCCATCCGGGCGCGGGCGGCACCGAATCCCAGGACTGGGCCGAGATGCTCATGCGGATGTACGTCCGCTGGGCCGAGCGGCACGGCTTCGAGGTGAGCATCCTCGACCTCCTTCCCGGTGAGGAGGCGGGAATCAAGTCGGTCTCCATCGAGATCAAGGGACAGTACGCCTACGGGTATCTGAAGGCGGAGAAGGGCGTGCACCGCCTCGTGCGGATCTCACCCTACGACTCGCAGGCTCGGCGGCACACCTCGTTCGCGTCGGTGTTCGTGTACCCCGAGGTGGACGACACGATCGAGATCGACCTGCGCGACGAAGACATCAGGATGGACGTCTTCCGGGCGTCGGGCGCGGGCGGCCAGCACGTGAACAAGACGTCCTCGGCCGTGCGACTCACGCATCTCCCTACCGGGATCGTCGTCTCCTGCCAGCAGGAGCGGAGCCAGGGCAAGAACAAGGCGACGGCGTACAAGATGCTTCGCGCGGCGCTGTACCAGAAAAAGCTGGAAGAGCAGGAGGCCGCGCGCGCGGTCCTCGAAGCCACCAAGACCGACAACTCCTGGGGCAACCAGATCCGGTCGTATGTCTTCCAGCCATACACCATGGTCAATGACCATCGGACGGAGCTCAAGGTGTCGGACGTGCAGCGGGTGATGGACGGCGATCTGGACGAGTTCATTCAGGCATACCTGAAGCGATTCGGGGGCAAGGCGGCGTGAGCGCAACCGAAGAGCGCAACTACGTCGAGGCGGCACGGCGCGAGAAGCGGGCCGAGCTGGAGAAGCTCGGCGTGGCGGCCTTCGCGTTCCGGTTCGAGCGGACCCACACCGCGGCCGAGGCGCTCGCCGCCTACGACGATGCCGCGGGCGAGGCGGGGCCCGAGGTCCGCGTAGCCGGGCGCATCAGCGCCTTTCGATCGAAGGGCAAGACCGCATTCGCCCACATTGAAGACTCCTCCGGTCGCATTCAGCTCTATTTCCGGCAGGACGCGCTCAAGGAGAGCTACGCGCGGCTCGACCTCCTCGACCTCGACGATCACATCGGTGCCCAGGGACGCTTGTTCCGGACTAAAACCGGTGAAGTCACCGTGCGAGTCGAGGCGTTCGAGCTGCTGGCCAAGTCACTGCGTCCCCTTCCGCGGGGCAAGACCTACGTTCGCGAGGACGGGACCACGGGCGACACCGCGCTGGCGGATCCCGAGGTGCGGTATCGCCAGCGCTACGCCGATCTCGCCGTGCATGCAGAAGTGCGGGAGGTGTTCCGGCTACGCGCCCGGACCATCGCCTACCTGCGGCGCTTTCTGGACGAGCGCGAGTTCCTGGAAGTCGAGACGCCGATCCTTCAGCCGCTCTACGGTGGCGCCGCGGCGCGTCCGTTCGTCACCCACCACAACACGCTCGACATGCCGCTGTATCTCCGCATCGCGGACGAGCTGTATCTCAAGCGGCTTCTCGTGGGTGGGCTGGAACGCGTCTACGAGATCGGGCACGACTTCCGGAACGAGGGGATCGACCGGACGCACTTCCCCGAGTTCACCATGCTGGAGTTCTACCAGGCCTACGCCGACTATCACGACATGATGGAGACGGTGGAGGCCATGATCGCCGGCGTGGTGCAGGAGGTCACGGGATCGCTGCGCCTCGAGCGCGGCGGCGTCACGCTCGACTTCAAGCGCCCGTGGCCTCGGGTGTCGTTCGTCGATGGCATTCGGGAGCACACCGGGCTGGACGTGCGGACCGCGAGCGAAAATGATCTTCGACGCTTTCTGGCCCCGATATGGGCGGATCACCGGGCGGCGCACGGGGACGATCCGGATGCATCGAAGCCGATCCCGCTCAGCGGCGGCAAGCTGCTCGACGAGGTGTTCAAGGTGGCACTCGAGCCACACTTGGTGCAGCCCACCTTCGTCGTGGACTATCCCAAGGCGCTGTCGCCGCTGGCGCGGCTGCACCGGCGCGACCCGGCGCTCACCGAGCGGTTCGAGCTGTTCGTGCAAGGCGTCGAGCTGGCCAACGCGTTCAGCGAGCTGATCGATCCCGACGACCAGCGGGCCCGGTTCGACCAGCAGGGCCGCGAGCGCGCCGCCGGCGACGAAGAAGCCCAGCGCTTCGATGCGGACTACGTCCGGGCCCTGGAGTATGGCATGCCCCCTGCCGGGGGAGTGGGTGTCGGAGTGGATCGCCTGGTCATGCTCGTGACCGGCCAGCCGTCCATCCGCGACGTGATCCTGTTCCCGGCCATGCGGCCCGAGGCCTGATCCGACCATGAGCTCGCCGACCAACGCCCGGAAGGGCCGACCCGACGCCCAAGAGGCATCGATCGGAGGGTCGCCCGAGGTCTGGTCCATACTGCGATGGCCCAGCGCGCTGGAACGGCGCATCGCCTCGCGCTACCTCCAGTCACGGCGCTCGTCCCGTACGGCCTCCCTCAATACGATCATCGCCATCGGTGGCGTCGCCGTGGGCGTGATGGCCCTCATCGTCGTCCTGGGAGTTATGAACGGCCTCCGGGACGATCTCAGGGAGCGCATCCTCGTCGCCAACCCGCACCTTCGGGTACTCACGTTCGGTGCGGGACTGCGGGTGGATGACTGGCGGCGGGTGTTGACGGAAGTCAAGAAGGACCCCGAGGTCGTGGCGGCCGCCCCGGAGGTGATCAGCCAGGCCGGCATCAGCGCAGGACATGACTACGGCGAAGGCGTGAATCTTCTCGGCTTTGATCCGGACACGGGCGCCCGGTCGGTGACGACCTTCCCCCAGTCGATCAAGAAGGGCGACCTCTCCTTCCGACCCACCCGCACGGACGTCGATGGCGCCCTATTGCTCGGAACCCGGCTCGCGAGCCGACTCACGGTGTACCCCGGCGATGTCGTCAGTCTTGTCCCGGTGACCCAGGCCAAGGTCAATCCGGCCCTCGGCGTGGCGGTGCCCAAGTTCTGGAGATTCGAGGTTACCGGGCTGTTCGACACGGGGATGTTCCAATACGACAACCAGTTTGTCGTCGTGTCCCGGGAAATGGCGCAGAAGTTCACCGGGCTGGGCGACGCCGTCTCCGGTATCGCCGTGCGGGTCACCAACCCCGATCTCGCGCCGGAGGTGG
>DATHMJ010000322.1:0-3663 GCA_035487215.1 Gemmatimonadales bacterium | reverse complement strand
AAGCAAGGCCATCGCCCGCATCGTGCTGCATCCGACGGATCCGAAGACCGCCTGGGTCGCGGCGACGGGCGATCTCTGGATCCCCGGTGGCGAGCGGGGCTGCTACAAGACCACCGATACCGGGGGCACCTGGAAGCTCGTGCTGGGCGCCGCCGCTCCCTACGGCGATCGGGTGGGCTGCGGCGACCTGGCGATCGACCCGGCCAACCCGGATGTGCTCTACGCGGCGCTCTATGCGCGGCGCAGGTACCCTTGGAAGTTCGTGTCCGGCGTGGAGGCCGCCGACGGCAAGGACCTTGGCGGGATCTGGAAGAGCACCGACGGTGGAGCGACCTGGAAGAAGCTCGGCGAAGGTCTGCCCGTGCGGATGCAACGCATCGGGCTCGCTGTCTGGGCCAAGGACCCCAAGGTTGTGTACGCCATCGTCCAGAGCGATGCCGAGGGCACATCGGGAATCGATGACCCGGACAGCAAGGCCGGCGGCGTGTTTCGCTCCGACGACGCTGGCGAGCATTGGACCAGGATGAGCCACCTGAATCCGCGGCCGTTCTACTTCAGCCAGATCCGGATCGATCCCACGAACGACAAGCTGATCTACGTGCTCGGTTACATCGTCCACGTCTCGGAAGACGGCGGCAAAACCTGGCGCGAAGACCGCTTCAAGAGCGTCCACTCGGACAACCACGACCTGGTGATCGATCCCCGCTGGCCCAAACGACTGCTGCTGGGCACCGATGGTGGACTCTACCAGAGCGTGAACGGGGGTCAGGGTTGGGATTTCCAGAACCGGTTCGCGAGCGGCGAGTACTACCGCATCAACGTGGATCAGAGCGTCCCCTATCGCATCTGCGGAGGGCTCCAGGACAACGAAAACTGGGTGGGCCCGAGCAATACTTGGTCGAAAGACGGCATCCGCAACGACGATTGGATCCCGCTCAGCGGCGGCGACGGGTCGTATTGCGTGTTCGACGCGACCGACTCGAACCTCGTCTACGCCGAGTCGCAAGGGGGCGAGGTGTTCCGCTTCGACCTGACGACCGGGCAGCGCAAGCCGTTGAAGCCGCAACCCACCGAGGGAACGGCCTCGTTCCGCTACCACTGGAATTCACCCCTCATCCAGAGCCAGCACGACAAGTCCGTCCTCTACTACGGGGCGGAGCGTATCGTCAAGGTCACCGATCGGGGCGAGTCGTGGCGAGCGATCAGCGGCGACCTCTCCACCGGTGACCTCGCGAAGATGACGGCGCTGGGCAGCGGCGCCGAGACCTACGGCGTGGTGTACGCGTTGGCGGAGTCGCCGATCAAACTGGGGCTGCTCTATGCGGGGACCGACGACGGCAAGGTGTGGAAGACCGAGAACGAGGGCGGATCGTGGACCGATCTCACGCCGGCTCTTCCGGCGGCGGTGAAAGGCCTTTGGATTTCGCGGGTCGAGGTCAGCGCGCACGACCCGCTGGTGGCCTACCTCGCGATCGATGGGCACCGCACCGGCAACTACCACCCATACCTGCTCCGCACGGCCGACGGCGGCAAGACCTGGCAGAACCTGGGCAGCGCATTGCCCGATGGCGGCACGGTGAAGGTGGTTCGCGAGGATCCGAAGAATCCGGATCTGTTGTTCGCCGGCACCGAATTCGGTCTCTGGGCAAGCGTGGACCGCGGCGCGCACTGGGCGCGGGTGGGCCGCCTCCCTACCGTCGCGATCGACGACATCGTCATTCACGGCCGCGACCTCGACCTCCTGGCGGCCACGCACGGGCGCAGTCTCTATGTGATCGACGATATCCGGCCGCTGGAGGAGCTGACGCCGGAGGTGCAGGCCCAGGACGCCCACCTGTTCTCCATCCGTCCCGCCGTCGGTCGGCCACGGCTACCGGGCTGGGTCGACAGCTATGGGAGCGCCGTGTACCGGGGCGAGAACCCACCTGACGGAGCGCTGATCAGCTGGTACCTCCGCCGCTTCACCGGCGATTCGGTTCACGTCGCCATCACCAACGCCGAGGGCCAGCCGGTGGCGAACTTCGACCCGCTCGGCGTGGCCGGCATCAACCGGCTGACGTGGGACCTCCGGCCGACCAAGGACCTGCTCATCCAGTATGGGGGACAGGGGGCGGAGCGATTCGTGGTGTCGGGCGAGTACACGGTGACGCTCACGGTCGGCGCGCACAAGGAGACGCAGAAGCTTCAGGTGACGATCCCACCTGGTGTCGATACGCGGCGGGGGCGGGTGCCGGGTCGGTGACGCCTCCGCCTGCGCGCTTCCGGAGCTGACCTCAGGAACAGGATGAAGGGGCCGGTCGACGCTCAGCGCACGTGTCGAGCGATGAACCGCAGGGAGTCGGTGGGGAGGTCTGCCTGGAGCACCACGAGCACCTGGCCCACCATCCAGCGCAGCTCACCGTTGCGCCGAGCTTGCGGTGTGGACGGCAGGTCGGTCTGGCCGGCCTTCATGTGCTGCTGGTCGAGGAAGACCAGCCGGCCGGCGGGGTCGATGTAGACAGCGCGGATGACGGCCCGCGTCGTATCACTTCCGGGCACGAGTTTCGGCGAGATCACGCCCACCAATTGCCGGCTCATGCCGTCGATGGCGTGCAGGGGGCCGCCCAGTTGGCGGGCTGCTTCGTCCAAGCCGATGCGATTGGCCACTTGAGCCCGTTGGTCGATGGTCGGAACCACCGGAGCCGCGGGCGCCGCGGCGGCCTGTTGGGCTGCGGCGGCTTGCTGCGCGGCCACCCGGCGCGCGGAGTCGAGGGCCGCGGTGGCCGCTGCCGCACGCTCGCGGTTGCGCTCGCGATCGAGCTCCTCGGTGGCCTTCGCGGCCCGGAGCGCCACGCCTTGGCGGTCCTCCGGGGTGCTATCGTCGCCTGCATCTCCGCTGGCCGTCGTCTGACGCTGCGCGCTCGTGAGAGTGGTCGATTGCGGCTGCTGCCGCGCCGGTGGCGGCGCAGGCTGGGGACGAGCCGCCGAAGTCGGAGCCGAAGTCGGAGCCGAAGTCGGCGCGGGAGTTGACCCGCGCGTCGGCGCGGGCGTCGGTGCGGGCGGGGCAGCGCTGGATTGACGCGCTGCGGCCGCGGTCCCCGGTATGGGTGTGGCAGCGCCCTGAGCGTTTGGCGCCGCGGCTTGGTTCGCGGCCGCGCCTTCCTTGCTGGCGGCCGCCCGTGCCGCAGCCACCGAGTCCGCGAGCGTCCCGGGCGTGCTGAACTCCTCCGGGCGGATCCGAAGCGTCCCTGCCGGCTTCTTGTCGTAGACCCCCATCTGGAATTGGATCCCGAACACGCCGGCTCCGACTACGACGAGGACGCTCGCGGCCCACCCCAGGACCCTGAGTCGGTGGCGCCGAACCTCCGTGGAGGTCGGATTGTCTGGGATGAGCACCGACGAGCCCCCGGAGGGCAACCGGAAGACTGGCGCCGCCGCCGCCGGCGGAGCCGCCGCCGGGCGGGGCGCCCGGGCCGCAACTTTCTCGGCGACCGAGTGAGATGGCTCCAGGGCGCTTACGAGTCGCTCGGTTTCCGCCAGCAGCTTCCGGGCGGAGTCCAAACGGGCGGAGCAAGCCGGGCACGTCGCGAAGTGGGTCTGGACTTCGACGACTTCGGCCGGCGCCAGCTCGCCATCGAGCAGCGCGTGGAGAGTGCCCTCGTCAACGTGCGACATTCTGTGCCG
>DATHMJ010000321.1:0-2600 GCA_035487215.1 Gemmatimonadales bacterium | reverse complement strand
CTGGCGCAGCCTGCGGTTTCGCCGCAACCTCTCGGCGCCGATCGAGCCGCCCCACAGGATCGCCATGAGCACCGCCATCACCGCCTGCACGCCGGCGACTGTGAAAAACGCGGCCTCGATGCCATACCCGTTTCGGCGCAGTCCCAAAGCCACGAGCCCGGCGGCGAAGCCGAGCACGGGCCGGAGCGCCCATGAGTCAGGTAGCAGACGCCGGTCCGAGAGCAGGAGAGCGGCCACGAACCACGTCGGCCCGCTGTCGAGCTGAAACACGTAGTCCCAGCGATACGAATAGATCGTAAGCAGCGCACCGGCCAGGAAGGCGATCAGCACGACGAGGCTCAACCGGCGTGCATAGGCGAGCCAGGCCGCTCCGATGGCCACGGCCAGAAGCGAAGTGGCGAACACCGGGCCCGGCACGTTGCCCACGTAGAGCCGGATCGAGTCGATCGGCGCCGACGCAGGGCTGAAGAAGTGGTACCACGTGGCGATTGGTTCTCCGAAGGGTCTGCCGTTGGTGGGATTGGTGTATGCGTAGGCGGCGCCTCGCGTGATCAGGGCGACGGCGGCATACGCGAGCAGGCCGGTCTGGGCGCGAACGGCGGGGACGTAACGCGCCCGCAGCAGCTCGGCGACCACGGCGAGCAGGGCGATCTCGATCGCGATCACAAGCCCAGCCCCGGCTCCGATCAGCGCGACGCCAACCACCGCCGCGATCAAGGGGCTCGTCTGCGTGCGGGGAATGTGCGTGCGCCACATCAGGCGAGCCGCGATGTGGCCGGCGACGCCGAAGGCAAGCGCGACCGCAAGTATCTCCAGGGCCGGCTCTTTGAAGATGATCAGCCCGGCGGCGATCGGGGGGGCCAGCGCGATTCCGGTGATCAGGTCGTCCGGGAGCGAGGCCGGTTTGAAGGCGGCCCGGTCCAGCCAGGCCGCGAGTCGAGCCAGCACGCCAGGGATTGTAGGCAAACGCCTGTGATCGACGGTGGTAGGGCCGGTCCCGCCGTCCCTCGGGGCACCTCGTCCCCGCCGCGCCTTGGGTGATAATCGGCAAGCTCGTGTCGCTTTCCAGCCCACGTCTTGTCGCGACGCTGGCGGCGCTGTACTTCGTCTTGATCGCCGCCGCGGGCGTGCCGGTCACCGCGCTGCCAGGGTCGACCTGGGTGGCGCTCAAGCCGCTGCCCAATCAGGGCAGCTCAGCGGTGTTTGCACTGGCCGTCGACCCCTCAAACGATCAGGTGGTGATTGCGGGCAACTCGCAGGGCACGCTCTTGAGGAGCGCCGACGGGGGTTCGACGTGGAGCTCGGTGCATACAGGCCGGCCCGGTCTGACGGCGATCGCTTTCAGTCCGTACTCAGGCGGTCTCGTAATCGCGGGCACGCGCGGCGGCGGAGCGATCGCGAGCAGCGATGACGGCGCGACCTGGAAAGCGGTGTCCGGGCTCGACGGCCGGACGGTCCACGCCTTCGGGTTCTCGCTCACGGTCATGGCCGCCGGCACGGATCGCGGTGTCTACCTGAGCCAGGACGGGTTCGCCTGGACGCAGTCCGGGCTGTCTGCGCACAACATCGGCGCTCTCGCTGTGGCGGCGATCCACACGCCCGTCAAGCTGATCGCCGGCAGCGACGCATCGGCATCGGGTGGCAGCGTGCCGCTGTTCGTGAGCGCGGATGCAGGAGTCACGTGGTCGCTCCTGACTCCCGCCATCAGCGGGACGGTGATCGTGAAGCTGGCGGCCGGTCCGCTGCCTCCGAAGGGCACCGTCAGGCCGCTGGTGGCCGGTACGAACGCAGGCCTCTTCCAGTCGGCTGATAACGGCGCCACCTTCACACCTCTGAGCGGTGGAGACCTCCTGCCCACGGTCGATTACACGCAGGTCGCGTTTGTGACGACCCACTACAACCGGTACTACGTCGCCAGCGACGGAGGTGGGTCGGGCCTGGGAGGCCTGTGGCGCACGACGGACGGCGGCAACACGTTCGCGACGCTGGCGCCTCCCGCATCGTCGATCTCTGCTCTCGCCGTCTCGAATGAGGAGAGCCCGATCCTGTACGTCGCGACATTCCGGCCGGCCGATCATGTGGCCGCGCTCTGGGCCTTCCGCGACACCGGTGGAGCTCCCGTGGGCCCGGTGGTCACGCCCACGCCCGTGGTCAGCGGTGCCCGCACCTCGCCATCCGGCGGCTCGGGCTCGGGCCTGCTCTCCGCCCTGCGGTCGTCGCAGGCGCCCTACGTCGGCCTCGGTCTGGCGGCGCTGATCGTGATCGGCCTGGCGGTGGTCGCCAACTTCCGCGGCTCGCGCCGCTAGACTCCCTCGAGTTGAACAACCCCCACGACCGGCTGCGTGAACTCGGATTGACCCTGCCGGCTCCGCCCGCGGCCGTCGCTTCTTATCTGCCAACACGCCTGGTGACGATTGGAGAGGGAAGAGCGCTGCTCTACGTCGCCGGTCAGCTGCCGGTACAGGACGGTAAGCGCCTGACCGGTCGGTGTCCCGATGAGGTGAGCATCGAGGAGGCCCAGGCGGCGGCTCGAGCGTGCGCGATCGGCGTGCTGGCCCAGATCGAGGCGGCGGCCGGGCTGGATCACGTCGAGCAGATCA
>DATHMJ010000320.1:0-2265 GCA_035487215.1 Gemmatimonadales bacterium | reverse complement strand
GAGCAGATGGGCTTCGAGGTCGAGGCCGCGCACCATGAAGTGGCGCCGGGGCAGCACGAAGTGGACTTTCGCTACGCCGACGCCCTCACGACCGCGGACAACCTCGCCACGTTCCGATTCGTCGTTCGCGACGTGGCGCGTCGCTACGGCTTCCTCGCGTCGTTCATGCCCAAGCCGATCCAAGGACAGAACGGCAGCGGGATGCACACACATCAGTCGCTGTTCCGGGGGCCTAAGGAAAACGCGTTCTTCGACGCCAAGGCGGAGCACCAGCTCTCGCGGGTGGCGTTGTCCTACATCGAGGGGCTGCTCCGGCACGCGCGCGGTTTCTGCGCGATCACCAATCCGCTGATCAACAGCTACAAGCGCCTCGTCCCCGGCTACGAGGCGCCGGTCAACGTCGCATGGTCGATGCGCAACCGCTCGCCGCTCGTGCGGATCCCCGACCGCCGTGGCCTCAGCACGCGGTGCGAGCTGCGGATGCCGGATCCCTCGGCCAACCCCTACCTCGCCCTGACCGTGCAGCTCGCCGCCGGCCTCGACGGCGTGGAACAGAAGGTGCCGGCCCGCGAGCCCGTCAACCGCAACATCTTCCGGATGAGCTTTCGCGACCGGCGGAAGTACCGGATCGACGAGCTGCCCCGCGACCTGCACGAGGCTCTCGAGTATTTCGAGAAGGACTCGGTGATCAAAGCCGCCTTGGGCGAGCATATCACCGAGCGGTTCCTCGAGGCCAAGCGCGAAGAGGTGAGCCAGTACAATCTCCAGGTGAGCCGGTGGGAGATCGACAGGTACCTCGGTCAGTACTGAGCGCCTCCGCACTAGGCGCCTCCGCCCTTCTGCTCGATCTCGACGGCACGCTGTACGTCGCCGGAGCGCCGGTTCCCGGCGCGCCGGAGACGGTGGCCGCTCTCCGCGGTGCGGGCATCCCGTTCCGCTTCGTCACCAACACCACCAGCCGACCCCGAACCGCCCTCGTGGAGCGGCTGCGGGGTTACGGCTTCTCGGTCCACGACGATGAGCTGCTCACCCCGGTCGTCGCGGGCGCCCGAATCGCGCGCGCCCACGGCTGCAGCGCATTGGCTCCGTTCCTACCGGCCGCCGCGCTGGCGGATCTGGCCGGCTTCGAGCTGATGGGCGGGATCGCGAGCGCGCGGGCCTCCCGGAGGCCGGATGCGGTGCTGGTCGGCGACCTGGCCGAACAGTGGAGCTATGCCCTCATGCAGGAGGCATTCGAATACGTGCTCGACGGCGCGCTGTTCATCGCGCTCTCGCGTGACCGCTATTGGCGGCGGGGCGACGCGATCGCGCTCGACGCGGGGCCGTTCGTCGCCGGCCTCGAGTACGCCGCGTCCCGCACCGCCATGCTCGCCGGCAAGCCGAGTCCGGAGTTCTTCGGCGCTGCGGTGGCGAGCCTGCCGCCGGGACTGGCGTCGGCGCAAGTCGCCATGATCGGGGACGACCTCTGGTCCGACGTCCGTGGGGCGCAGGACGCGGGTCTCCGCGGGTGGCTGGTCCGCACCGGAAAATTCCGGGAGGACGCGTTGCGGGAGAGCGGGGTGGTGCCCGACCGGATCCTGGCCAGCGTGGCCGACCTGCGCCCGGCGCTCGAAGGGACCCGCGTGTGACGCTGCTCCGGCTCCTGGCGCTCGGGATCGTCCTGGGCGCAATGCCGCTGCGCGCCCAAGAGCCGCGGGACACAACCGGCCCCCCGGTGATCCGCGGCATCGTCATCGACCGGCGCGACATCTTCGAGCCGGACGAGGTGAGGGAAAGCTCCCTC
The DNA here is from genome assembly GCA_035487215.1 of Gemmatimonadales bacterium. Classification (GTDB taxonomy): domain Bacteria; phylum Gemmatimonadota; class Gemmatimonadetes; order Gemmatimonadales; family GWC2-71-9; genus DASQPE01. Next base: position 482 of record DATHMJ010000320.1, on the reverse strand, counting down.
GCGCGGTTCGGCAACGCGATTCACACCACCACTCGGCGCCGGGTGATCGAGCGGGAGCTGCTCTTCGCGCCGGGCGAGCGATTCGATTCGGCCAAGGTCGCGGAGACCGCCAGAAACCTCCGCGCGCTCGGCATCTTCCGGCGCGTGTTGATCGACAGCATTCACACCGATTCGGGTACGGTGCTCCGGGTCACGACGAAGGACGGCTGGAGCACCCGTCCCCAGGTCGACTTCAGCAGCACCGGCGGCCAGACGTCCTGGGCGCTGGGACTCCAGGAGCTGAACCTGTTCGGCAATGCCGCCTTCGGCGCCATCAGCTTCGCCGACACGCCGGATCGCACGGCGCTGACGCTTTCGTACTACCAGCCCCGACTCATCGCCAACCGTATCTACGTGTCGGCCGGCTATCAGCACCGGTCCGATGGCCGAGCCTTCAGCGGCGGGGTGGGACAGCCCTTCTTCAGCTACGCCTCGCGCAGCGC
>DATHMJ010000319.1:0-4286 GCA_035487215.1 Gemmatimonadales bacterium | reverse complement strand
GAGCAGGAACGGCCCGCGAATGAACCGGTTGGTCGCGCCGACCAGGCGCATGATGTTGATCTCGCGCGCGCGCTGGAGAATCGTGAGCCGGATCGTGACGCCGATGATCACCACGGCCACGGCCGCGAACGCGAGCCCGATCACGAAGCCGACGACGCCGGCCAGGTTGCGGAGCTTGTCCAATCGCTCCACCCAGTCACGCCCGTAGCGGATGTCCTCGATGAAGCTGAAGCCCTCGAGGCGCTTGGCCACCTGCGCCGCGGCCGTGGCGTTCCGGTAGCCCTCCTTGAGCCGAATCTCGAACGACGCGGGCAGAGGATTCACCGACAGGTCGCGGTACGCGTCGCGGAACTCCACCAGCTCCTTCCGCGCCCGCCCCAGGGCCTGCTCCTCGGTGACGTACTCGACATCCTGCACTTCGGGGAACGCGGCGATGTCCTGCGAGGCGAGCGTGACCGTCTCCGGCTGGGTGCCGCGCAGAATGAAGGCGACGATTTCCACCCGTTCCTCGAGACCCTTGAGCGCTTGGCGCAGGTTGAGCGCCACCAGCAGGAAGAGGCCGACCGTGAACAGTGAGAACGCGATGGTGGTGACCGAAAGGCCCGAGAGGAGCGGTGCTCGCCGGAACGACAGCAGCGCCTCTCGGAACAACAGCCTCACAGCGCCTCCTCCTCGCGGGTCTCATCGGCGCTGTCGTAGACCAACGCGCCGTCGCGCAGCTCGATCGTGCGGTAGGGCGCCTGACGCACCAAATCGAGGTCGTGCGTCGCCATCACCACGACGGTGCCGCCCGCGTTGATCTCGCGCAGGAGCTGGAAGACGCCACGGGTCGCGCGCTCGTCCAGATTTCCGGTGGGCTCGTCCGCGAGCAGGATCGGAGGATCGTTCACCAGGGCCCGCGCAATGGCGACGCGTTGCTGCTCGCCGCCCGACAGCTCCCGCGGATACGCGCGGGACTTGGCCGCGAGTCCCACCTGGGTCAGCACCCGCATCACCCGGGCGGGAATCGTGTCCCGTCTGGCGCCGGTCACCTCCAGCGCGAAGGCGACATTCTCCGACGCTGTGCGGTCGTCCAGCAGGCGAAAGTCCTGGAACACGACGCCGAGCTTGCGGCGGAGCCGGGGCACCTCGCCGGAGCCCATGTCGGACAGGCCAAAGCCCGACACGCGCACGTCGCCCTCGCTGGGCCGTTGCTCCCCGAACATCAGCTTCATGATCGTGGACTTGCCGGCGCCGCTATGACCGGTGAGAAACACGAACTCGCCCTTGGAGACGTGGAAGGAGACGTCCTTGAGAGCGAGCGCGCCGTTCGGAAAGGATTTGAAGACGTGCTGGAAACGGATCACGGAAGGAAGATAATAGTTCCAGCCATTAGCTATTAGCCATTGGCTAGCGGCTACCGGCTAGCCCTACCTACTCGCCCCGGCCTGTTCCAGGTCGCCGATAATGTCTTCCGCATCCTCGATCCCGCAGCTCAGCCGCACGAAGCCGTCCGGGAATCCGAGCGCGGCCCGCTCCTCGGCGGTGAAGTGCGAGTGGGACGTGATGCGCGGCTCGGAGACGAGGCTCTCGACGCCGGCCAGACTGGGCGCGTGCGTGACGATGCGGAGCCGAGCCAGGAAGCGCTCCGCCGCGGCGACCCCGCCGGCCAGCTCGAGGCCGATCATGCCGCCGAAGCCGTCGAGCGAGCGGGCGGCCACCTCGTGGTCCGGGTGGCTCTCCAGCCCGGGATAGTGGGCCTTGGCGATCCACTTCTGCGTGGCCGCCCAGCGGGCGACGGCGAGTCCGTTGGTGTTGTGCCGCTCCATCCGGACGGCCAACGTACGCATGCCCCGGTCCACCAACCACGCGGCGAAGGGATCGACCGCCTGGCCCCACAGCCGCATCAGCCGGCTCACTTCCTCGACGAACGACGCCGAGCCGCCGACGGCCCCCGCGATCACGTCGCTGTGCCCGTTCAGGTACTTGGTCGCACTGGTGATGACGACGTCGGCGCCGTGCTCGAGCGGCCGGAAATTGATCGGGCTCGCGAAGGTCCCGTCCACCAGGAGGGCGACCCCGTATTCATGCGCCAGCTTGGCGATCGGCGCGAGATCCACCACCCGCACCAGTGGGTTCGTCGGTGTCTCGACGAAGAGCGCTCGGGTTTGCTTGCGCACCGACTTCCGCCAGAGGCGGTGCTCGTCCGGACTGGCGTACGTCACCTCGATGCCGAGGCGCGACAGCTCTTCGTCGAAGAAGCGCTTGGTACCGCCGTAGATCCAGCGCGACGCCACCAGATGATCACCCGGCCGCAGCACGGCGAGGTGGGCCAGCGCGGTCGCCGCCATGCCGCTGGAGACGAACACGGCGTCCTCCGCCCCCTCGAGCGCCGCGTACTTCTTCGCCACGGCGAGCTGGGTGGGCGTGTTGCCGTCGCCGGCGTAGAGGACCGGCTCGTCGGAACCGACTGGATTGATGAACGTGGAGCTTTGAATGAGGGGCGGGGCGACGGGCGACCAGTCGGCCCGGCGATGCAGCACTCCGTGGACCGCGGTCGTCGAGCGGCCCAGCCGGCCGCTCACAAGAGCGTCACGGGGTGGAAGAGGCCTCCGCTCGCCCGGGCGATCCGGTGACGGCCGAGGTCGTGGAGCGCGACCTCAGTCCGCTCGAGCGGCCAGTCGAGCCGTGCAGCGAGCCCGGCCGCATCGGCCGGGCCTTGGACGTGCAGCACGGCAAACGCCTCGCGGGCATCGGTGCTGGCCGAGCCGATCACATCGGCCATGTCGGTGTCGCGCAGGCGCGCCGCTACCGCCAACCGATGGTGGGCCAGCACGTGCTCCAAAGCGTCTCGCTGCTCCTCCCGCACGCCCGCGAGCACGACTACGCGGTCGCGACTCGCCGCGGCGAGCAGCAGCTTGGCGACGATCTCGTCCGCGCAGCTCAGGTCGAGGCACTCCACGCCGGAGAAATCGAGCCAGGTGACCGTCCAGTCGGCGCCCGCGAGCGTGGCCTCGATGCGGCCGCGGACCGCCGCGCCGGTGGCGCGGGTGACCAGGTTGCGGTAGGGCGTGGCCACCGCTTCCTGGAGCAGGTGCTGGAGGCTGATAGTCTGGACCATCACGACTCGGCGTGCTGCGCGGGGATGACGACCTGCACCTGGGCTCCCGGGAAGTAGGGTAGGTGGTCCACCAGTGGAACGTCCTCGTCCCAGGGCGGCACGATGGCGAGACGCGCGGTGCCGCTCCGGATGCTGATCTTGCCCTGCCAGCGGGACAGATAGCGCTTGATGCCCGCGAGCCCTTGACCCCGGCCAGGGTCACGGAAGCGGCTCACGTTCTGAATCAGGGCGGCCTCCAGCGCGGTGGCATCGCCCCACCGGTCGCCGAATCGCTTGGCCTGGGTGCTTTCGAGTGACTTCCGGAAACCAACGCCGGCGTCGCTGACGGCGATCACGACCACCCGGCGGCCGAGACGGCGGCGGAAGGTATACGCCTGGACGGCCACCCAGCCGCTCGTTCCCGCGTGCTCAACAATATTCTGACATGCCTCCGAAAGCGCCATGGCGAATCCCATCGTCGCCTTGGCTTCGATTCCGAGTTCGCCAGTCAGAATACGTGCCGCGCCTTCCTGAATCTTGCCGACGATGTCGTGAATATCACCTGACGCGCGAATTGGCGTCACGTCCAACAGGACGTCCGACGGTCCGGTCGCCGCCGGTTTCGGCACCCTCCCGTGCAGCTCGAACAGGTCGGCCGCGTGGGCGAAGAAGCCGGTGCGGGCCCAATAGCGCTTCACGTCGACCGTGTCCGGGACGGTGAGGAGGGGGCGCTCCCGACCCGCTTCCGCCAGCGCCTGTCCCGCCGTCAGCAATCCGACGAGCCCGTACGGCGAGGCCCACTGGCAACCGCGCGCGTCCACGAGCACCCGCTCCTCCGGCGGCCAGCCGTCGAACCAGCCGGCGAACTGATCGAAGCTCCGGTCGTCGAAGTGGGCGGGGACCTCGACGACCCGCGTCATGCGGTCACCAGCTCACCCCGAAGGAAGCGGGAGAGCCCGCCGGCGCCACGGAACCCGGCGTTGCGCGCGGCGAGCCGGTTGGCTTCGCGGATCGCGCCTTCCACGCCGTCCCCGGCGAGGAGGCGGGAGCAGAGCACCGCGCCGAACACGTCGCCGCAGCCGGTCGGGTCGAGCGCCTCCACCAGCGGAGCGGGGATCAGGGCGCTCCGAATCGCGTGTCCCGTCCCGACCGAGGCAGGGCGCGCCAGATCCTTGCCGGATTCTCCGCCTCCCGGCTGCGAGCGGTT
>DATHMJ010000318.1:0-5055 GCA_035487215.1 Gemmatimonadales bacterium | reverse complement strand
CGGATTCGTCAAGAACGGGCAGATCGACTGGGACGGGCTTCGGCGGGTTGTGCACCTCGCCACGCACTTCCTGGAGAACGTGATCGACGCCAACCAGTATCCGTTGCTGGAAATCACCGAGCTGGCTCAGCGGATCCGCCGTATCGGGCTCGGTGTGATGGGACTGGCGGATCTCTTCGTGCGCCTGGGCGTGGCCTACGATTCGGAGGAGGGTGTCGCCCTCGGCCGCAAGGTCCAGCAGTTTGTCGACGAAGAGGCCAAGGTCGAGTCCGAGCGTCTCGCCACCCATCGGGGTGTCTTCCCCGAGTGGGAGCGCAGCATCTGGGGACCGGAAGCCAGCGCGGCCCGCGGCCCCAATGGCGAGCGGATCCGGCCGATGCGCCGCCTCAGGAACTGCAACGTCACGACGGTCGCGCCCACGGGCACCATCTCGATCATCACCAGCTGCAGCTCCGGCATCGAGCCGTTGTTCGCCGTCGCGTTCATGCGCAATCAGGCCGGCGCCCTGATGCCCGACGTGAACGAGGATTTCGTCGCGATCGCGCAGCAGGAGGGCTGGTACTCGGAAGATCTGATGCGGCGCATCGCCGAGGCGGGGCACATCAACTTCCCCGAGGTGCCGGCGAAGTGGCAGCGCGTGTTCGTCACCGCGAACCACATCAAGCCGGAATGGCATATCCGGATGCAGGCGGCGTTCCAGGAGTTCAACGACTCCGCGATCTCCAAGACCTGCAACTTCGCCCACGATGCCACCGAGGCCTACGTCGAGGAGATCTATCGGCAGGCGTATCGCTTGGGGTGCAAGGGCGTCACCGTGTACCGCGACGGCAGCCGCGAGGCCCAGGTGCTCTCCACCGGCGCCACGGCCAAGAAAGTGAAGGAGGCCGTGGGCGGCGCCGACGCGGTCGACCAGCAAGAGGCGGCGGATCTGCACGGTGAGGTGGCCGAGCTGCGGGCGGACAACGAGCGCCTTCGCAAGCTGATGCACGAGCTGGAAGCCGAAAATCTCCAGCGCCGGCAGAAGCGCTCACGCCCGGAGCTGCTGCGCGGCACGACCCGTCGACTCGAGACGCCGCTCGGGACGCTCTACGTCACCATCACCGAGGATGACAAGGGGCAGGCGTTCGAGATCTTCATGAGCCTGGGGAAGGCCGGCGGTGCGCTCATGGCCGACGTCGAGGCCCTGGGCCGGCTCATCAGCCTCGCGCTACGCTCGGGTATCCCGATGGCGGAGATCTACCGCCAGATCCGCGGAATCAGCTCCGACCGCACGATCGGCCTCGGAGCCAACAAGGTGCTGTCGGTGCCCGACGCCGTGGGCATCGCCATCGAGCGGTGGATGCAGCAGAAGGCCGGGGTGCAGCAGGAGCTGCTGCCGGGCCTGGCTGATGAGCCGGCGCCGGAAGCGTCGGTGGCACAACCGGTCACCTTGGGCGGGCAGCAGATGGCGTTCTCGGGGATGCAGGAGACGCTATCGGGTGCGTGTCCCGACTGCGGCTCGCAGCTCGAGTTCGCGGAAGGCTGCATGAAGTGTCACGTGTGCGGCTTCAGCGAGTGCGGGTGATCGTGGTCGTCCGCAGATAGCTGGGTCGCCGGACAGCGCCCGCTCGCCAGTGGTGAGCGGGCGCTGTGGCGTTTGGTCCCGGCAGCCCAATTAGAACCACTTTCGCCGGCGGACCCTCGATGACCCAGGATCGATGGAGCACCCGGCCTTGCTCCCGCCGGCCGAGGGATAACACGCTATCAAAGCGAAGCCGCTGAACCTTCGATAACCCGAATTGCTATCAAAGCCCGATCATCCGAAGCGATTCCTCCCAGAGCCGATCCGCGTTCCCAGGATCGACCGCGTACGGCGCCACCCCACTCATCCCCACGCTGCCGTCCGTAACCGCAATCGCCTCGTTGCAGTCCTCGAAGTACCGTCCTCCAATCCCCTCGAGCAGCGGTGACGCAGCCAGCAGCACCGACGTCGCCGCGCCCTGCTCCGGCGTCTTCCTGAGCTCGGGCGGCGTCTTCATCCCGCCCGTGTGGCGCTGGAGGTTGGTCGGGATGGCGCCCGGGTTAAGAGCGTTGGCGGTGATCCCCTGGCCGGCCCAGCGCGCGGTGCCCCCCACCGCAAAGAGCACGTTCGCCGTCTTGGACTGCGCATAGGCCAGAATCGGCTCGTAGGGGCGCCGGGCGAAATGGATGTCGTCGAACACCACGGGCGACCTCAAGTGCGCGCTGGAGCTGACCGAGACGATCCGGGCGGCGCCGGCAGCGGCGAGGGCGTCATGCAGCCCGAAAGCCAGCGCAAAGTGACCGAGGTGGTTGGTGGCGAACTGCATCTCCCACCCCTGCGAGGTATGCTGCTCGGGCAGGGCCATGACCCCGGCATTGTTGACCAGCACGTCCAGCGGCCCGCGCCACCGCGCGGCGAACGCGGCCACCGACCCCAGGTCGGACAAGTCGAGCGGCTCGACGCGGAGCTTCGGGTTGCCCGTGCACGACGAGATGTCGGCGGCGACCCGCGCGCCGGCTTCGATGTTGCGGACCGCCAGCGTGACCTCGGCACTCGCCCGCGCCAGCGCGCGCGCCGTCTCGATCCCGATGCCCGATGCTGCTCCAGTGACGATCACCCGCTTGCGTGAAAGATCGACGTCCTGGATCACTTCGGTCGCGGTGGACCAGAACCCGAATGGGGTGCTGACACGTGTCAATGGCGTTCTCCGGTGCTAGAATCGCGGGAGAGCGGATGGATACACTGTGGGGGCGGATTTTGCTCACGGGCCTCGCGGCGATGGCCGGCGCAGCGCCGGCCGCGCGCGCACAGGCAACGGGTGCGGACAGCGCTACGCGCTCCGTCGCCGCGGCGTTCTCGTACACCGGGGAGCTCGTGGGCAGTGCGACGGGTGGCGCCCGTCGCGGCGCGACCTTCCTCGGCATGGGAGGCGCGCAGCTCACGCTTCTCCTCCAGCGGCTGGTCGGGTGGCGTGGAGCCCGCGTCTTCCTCTTCGCGCTCGACACCCACGGCGGCGCGCCAAGCGACCTCGTAGGTGACGTACAAGGCGTGAGCAATCTGCAGGCGCCGGCTGACGTACGCCTCGAGGAAGCGTGGCTGCAGCAGAATCTGCTCGGCAATCGTTTGTCGTGGCTCGTGGGACGCTACGACTTGAACACGGAGTTCTATCGGCTGCAGTCTGCTGGGCTCTTCGTCAACAGCTCGTTCGGGATCGGCCCGGAGTTCGCACAGAGCGGCGCGGCCGGGCCCTCGATCTTCCCCAACACCGCCGTCGGCACTCGGGTCGACTTCAAGCCCTCGCCCAACGTCGTCTGGCGCGCCGCCGTGCTCGACGGCGTCCCGGTCGACCGCCCGGAGGGCGGGGTTCACCTGTTCGCGCCCGGGGACGGGGTCCTGCTCGTTACCGAGGTGGCGCTCCTCTCGCGTCCGGACACGGTGAGCGGCCCGCGCCACCGGCGCTTCGCAATCGGCCGCGGCCGCACCCGCCCTTATGCCGGGAAGGTCGCGCTCGGCGGATGGTACTACACGGCTCGATTCCCCGATCTCGTGGACACGCTGCCGACCGGCGGGCCCGTGCTGCACCGCGGCAGCCGTGGCGCGTACCTCATTGCCGACCAGACGATCTGGTCGGCGGAGCGCGAACGCCCGCAGGCACTGACGGCCTTCGCGCAGCTCGGGCTCGGCGATGCCCGGGTGAACCAGGTCGGCGGCTATCTGGGAGGTGGGCTCACGGTCACCGCCCCCTTCGCGAGCCGCGCGCAGGACGAGCTGGGGCTGGCGGTGGCCGCCGCGCTGACCGGATCGCATTATGGGCGCGCCCAGGCAGCGGCGGGGGCGGCCACGACTACGGCGGAGACGACGCTGGAGCTGACCTACGTGGCGGCGCTCGACACGTGGCTCGCCCTGCAGGCCGACGTGCAGTACGTGATCCATCCAGGGCAAACCCGCGCGACGAGAAATGCCCTGGTGCCGGCGTTACGAATCACGCTGTCGCATTGACGCGGCGGCGCTCATCGGCCCCTTTACGCGCACCGCGGTCCCCCACGGGTCCCGTACCAGACCTCCGTCCGGCGCCGCCTCCATGGCGACGCCCGTCTTCTTCAGACTCGCGAGCGCAGCCCGCGCGTCCGCCACGGTGGGCAAGAGCAGCTCCCACTCGAGCAGCCGCGCCTCACCCTCTTTTGCGGACGCCGCGCCCGCAGCCCAGGTGTTCGTCCCCAGATGATGGTGGTACCCACCGGCCGACAGGAACAGCGCGCCGGGATAGCTCCACACAACTTTGTCGAGTCCCAGGCCCACGTGGTAGAACCGCTCGGCCTCGTCGAGGTCGCCGACGAACAAATGAACGTGTCCCATCACCGTTCCCGCGGGCATGCCGGACCAGCGCGCGTCTCCGGCGGCGCGCACCACGCTTTCGACGTCGAGCGGCTCCGTCGCCATCGCGAGCTGTCGTCCGTGGTGCCGCCACTGGGCGCGCGGACGATCCGCGTACACCTCGATGCCGAGCCCGTCGGGGTCGGTCAGGTAGACCGCTTCGCTCACCAGATGGTCCGACATGCCGGCGTACTCACCGATGTCGGCGAGATGGCGCACGAATCGCCCGAGGGCCGCGCGATCCGGTAGCAGAATGGCGAAATGGTAGAGGCCGAGCCGGCCGCGGCGTGGAAGGGGATGGGCACCGCGCCGCTCGTGAAGCTCCACCAGCGCCGGGGTGTCGGACTCGACCGGTCCCAACTTCGCGGAGCCGGCATCCCGCTCGAGTACGCGGAGGCCCAGGACCCGCTCGTAGTAAGCGAGCGAGCGCGTCAGGTCGCCGACCTGGAGGCGGACGAGGCCCACGTGTGTGGCGGGGGGAAGGCGATATCCGGGCGGCGCGACTCCATAGTCGAGAGTGTCGGCCACTTGGTTCCTACTGCGCCGCCGCGGTCTCCGCACCCACGACCGGGACTCCCAGCATCAGCGCCACGCGTGGCGTTGGGTGGGCCACCAGAATCGCCCGGGCTGCCTCTACCTGGTCGTCCGCCACGAGGCGGCGCTTGAGCGCCGCCTTGCTG
>DATHMJ010000317.1:0-2487 GCA_035487215.1 Gemmatimonadales bacterium | reverse complement strand
CCGCGCCTTGACTAGGGCCAGGGCGCGCGCCGCTCGACGCAAGTCCCGCAGCCACCGATCTCGCATCGTGCGGGGCACCAGCGCGCGCGGGATCGTGTCGAGGCTGGAAGTGATCGCCACGCATTCAGCGGAAAGGCGGCGCCGAAGTGCCTGGATCTGCGCGTTCGTTTCGGCCACCTTGCTGCGGACGGCCATGTGGTTCTCTCCCCTCTATCTCAGGTACTCCGCCAGCTTCTCCCGCTGGGCGGCGCGCGGTGAAGTGGTGCGCGCGAACATCGTGGCCATCCGCGTTCAGTCCTCCTTCGCTTGGTCTCTTTGACGACCGCGGTCGATAATCCGCCGGATGCGGCGGCGAAATTCCGCCCACTCCGCTGAGAACTCCCTCTCGAGCCCGACCAGTTCCTGGGCTTTCTGAACCCTCGCCGCGAATTCATCGCGGGTCACAGCGAGCCGGTCAGCCAGGATGTCCTCAATGGCGCGCAGGTGGATTAGAACCACGTCGTCCAGCACGCCGAAAAGCTCAGTGATCACCTGCGCCTGTGTGTCGAGTCTGCGTTCGAGGGCGGCGAAGCGATCCTGATCTTTCAGTGGCGGGCGGATCCGCCTCTTGCGGCGCTTCCTCTCGCCCATGTGCCTTACCCCAGCAGCCGCGCCAGGTCGGCGAGGCGGTGCGCCGTGCGCTTGCGGGCGTAGATGGCGGCGATCATTCGGCCGCCGTGAACATCAAATAGGCTTGGGCAGCCGCAGCAAGGACCAGGAGTATGGTCATTCCTGCGAGCGCCCATGTAGCCCAGGCGAGCCTGATCGTGGCCGTGACGAGACCCTTTGTGGCAAGAACGAGCGCGTCTCCCGAAGCCGCCTGTTGTCTTACGCGACGAAACTCCAGCACACGCAGGATCTCGGCGGCGACCGGGTGGTCGTTCCTGACCTGGCCGAGCCGCGACAACAGTTCCTCCTCGGGCGTGTCCAAAAGCGTTTGCATCTCGGCGCTAACTGGGCCCATGGTGTCGAGACCTCCTATTTGAGGTACTCCGCCAGTCTGCTCCCGCTGCCGGCGCGTGGTGAGGCGCGCGTCCAGGGCGGCGCTCATCGCTCCGGCTCCTCCCCCCTCTCGAGCAGGTCGGCTAGCACGTCGAGAAGCCGTTGCGTCTCGTCGCGAGTGAAGAAGGGCACGCTGCGCCGGACGTCGTCGATCAGCCGCTCGGCCTTGCGACGCGGGCGCACGCGATCGAGCATCCCCTCGCCGCGACGGCCCGCGGCCAGGCGGGCCTCAAAGACGTCCCGCGGCAGATCGGCGTACTGTCGCATCATCCAGACGAGCCGTTTGGTCAGCCCCAAGTCCTTGAGTCGGGGCCGCCCGGCCACCCTGGCAGCCTTGCTCGGTCGCCCCGGGCGCGGCCAGCCCTCCTTGATGCCATGCTGCGCGATGTAGTCCCACGCCTGACGTTGAGTAGGCGAGAGCTTATCGGCGGCGAGGCCTAAATCCTCCGGCGAAATGGTCCGGCGGCCGGACCGTTCCTGGCTCATCGCTCAGGCCTCCTCCTCGTGAACCCACGTCCAGCCCCGGCATTCAAGGGCCGTCCGGATCGCCTTCCATTCCTGCGGCGGCACTTCCTGGTCGTACCCGAGGAGATCGCACGCCCGCTCTGACACCGCCACCACGCGGACATGGCCGGCGCGCGGCGCGAGGGGACGGACGCAAATCACGACATCGACGGCTCCCGGCGCGCTCATGACCGACACCCCGGACAAAGCATCAGGAAGGTCACGTCGTCCACGGGCAGGGCGTCGCCCCCGGCGGGTACGGATCCCGACGGGCCCGAGCGGGCGGGGCTCGTTCAGCGCCTCGACGTAGCGTTCCCACCGGGCGAACTCCTCGGGCGTCATGATCCGCTGCCAGCAGTCGAAGTCGAGCGGCGTCCCGCACCGCTCGCAGGCGCCATCGGCGGGGGTCCGTCAGACCACGCAGGTCCCCTCGCGGGGCATCGGCCGCAGGGCCAGCAAGGTGATCGCGCGTGCTAGAATCGGCGCGCTCATCGTCTCTCCTCCTTCTCGGGTGAGGGTGGTGGGTCCAGCCCCCGTGGGTGTTCGCGCACCCCGGGGGCGTCTTTACGCCGCTACTGTCCGCGCCCCAACTTGCTCGCGAGTTGTTTGAGGGTAGTCAGGAGTTCCGCCGGCTGGTTCCTTTGCGCGCGGATCGCCTGGGCAAGGAACCGATAGTCGGTCCCCACCCGTTCTGTCTCGTCCGCGAGCCCCTCGACCCCGAGGTATCCCTTGCCACTGGCGAGCGCGAGTATCGCGTCGGCTACGTCTCGCTCCAACTGATGCTTTCGTTCCAGCCGTTCCTTCTCGCTGTCCATCGCTCCTCTACCCCAGCAGCTCCGTCACTGGCACGCCCAGTGCCTTCGCCACTCGCTGAAGCACGGCGATAGAGGGCGACCGTTGACCCAGCTCCATGAGCCCAACGTAGCCGGGCGACACTTTCGC
>DATHMJ010000316.1:0-11275 GCA_035487215.1 Gemmatimonadales bacterium | reverse complement strand
GCCCATCCTCACGCAGCGCAACCCACCGAAGTCCTACATGGTGTAGCGGTTCACCACTCCGGCTGGTGTCCCAGTGCTTTCAACACCTCTTGATCGAAAGCCGCCGAGAGACCTTCGCGTCGTGAATACGGCCCGGGCGTGTACGCCTTGGACTGCACCCCGGCCTGGCTCAGCTCGCACACGTGCCAGTCCTGCCGATTGGTGAGGTCCCAGAACTCGACGCCGTCATCGGGCTTGAAGGCGGGGTTCCCCAGAGTCCCCGGATGGAAGAGCCACTCGCAGGTGACCATCGTGCTCGCCGGACCCTTGGGCCACAGTGTGTGGTACATCACGTAGTCGGGGTGCAGGCTCAGGAGCATGTTCGGGAACAGCGAGTAGTAGTACACTCGCTTGAGGTCGTCCTGGGGGAGATCCCCCACCATGACGCCGCAGGAGCGGCCACTCATCGTCAGGCTCTCGCTCGCGTCCACGATCTCCATGTAGCCACCCAGGAACGGCCCAGTGAACAGGTCGTTCTCGCCGCTCGTCGGCGGTGAGAGCTTGACCAGGGCGGGATGGACCAGCGGACAGTGATAGCACTCGGAGTAGTTCTGTACCACGAACTTCCAATTGCAGGTCAAGTCGTAGTCGATCCGACGGTATGCGGACAACGCGGGAAGGTTGAACCGGCTGAAGCGGCCCTGGACCGGGGCGAAGGCCTCCGCGAACGGCTCGGGGTCGGAGCTGAGATTGATGAAGAGAAAGCCTTCCCAAGTCGCGACGGCGACCGGGTGCAGCGGCCAGTCCGCCTTGTCGAAGCCCTCGATCGTGTCCGCCGACGGCGCGCCGACCAACTGGCCATCGAGGGTGTAGGTCCAGGCGTGATAGGGACACTGGATCGTGCCGGCGAATTGCCCCTCGTGCACTTCACAGAGCCGGGTGCCGCGGTGACGGCACACGTTGTAAAACGCCCGGACCTCGTTCTGCCGGCCGCGGACGATGATCACGCTCTCCGTTCCGATTGTCTGCACGAAATACTGACCGGGCCGGGCGATGCGCGAGGCGCGCCCCACGCAGAGCCAGCGTTGCAGGAAGATCTTCTCAGCCTCCTCGGCGAACACCTCGGGTGAGGTGAAATAGCGGCCGGGCAGGGTATGCGCGCCCAGGAGCGCGACGTCGGTGCGCTTCACGAAGGTGGACACGTCGGTGGCTCCTCAGGGCGCGTCGGCGAGCTTGATCCGCTCCACCCTTCGCGACTGCTGCCGAGGGTTATACAAGCGAAGCGTCACCACGCTTCCGGGCTTCTGATCCCGCAGCACCGCGTCGAGGTCGGCCTTGGTTTTCACCGGCTTCCCCTCGACCGAGAGGATGATGTCCGGGCCGCCGCGCTCCTCGTCGGCGAGGGCGTCCCATCCCGGGCCACCGGGTGTGACGTCGGCGATCAACAGTCCGCGCACGTCTCCCGGAAGCTGTAGCTCCTGCGCGATGGCCGGGGTCACCGGCTGCACGCTGATACCCATCCGGCGCGCCACCAGGCCGCCGCTCGCGCTGGGATTGTCCGTATCGCCCGGCGAGCCCGCGTCCGCCACCTGCGGCGCATCCTGGAGGGGCTGCAGCTTCACGGCGAACGTTTTCCGCACGCCTCCCTTCCGGGCCACTTCCACCTGCACTATGTCGCCCGGCTTACGGAAGCCGACCTGCTGCTGCAGCTGGCCGACGTACTCGACCGGCTTGCCATCGATCGCGACGATGATGTCGCCCGGCTCCATGCCGGCCTTGCGCGCCGGGGAGTCGTCGTTGGGGATGTCCTTGACCACAACGCCACGGATCTCGGGCAACCCGACGTACTGGGCGTCGTTCAGGGACACGTCGGCGATCGCGACGCCGAGCGCGGCCCGGTGGACCTTGCCGTCGACGATGAGCTGGTTCATCACCGTCCGAACCAGGTTGATCGGGATCGCGAACCCGTAGCCCGAGTAGAAACCGGTCTCGCTGGCAATGGCCGAATTGATGCCGATGACTTCACCGCGCACGTTGACGAGCGGACCACCGGAGTTGCCCGGATTGATCGCGGCGTCGGTCTGAATGAAGTCCTGGATGCTGCCGGCGCCCCGCCCGGGGAGGCCGTTGAGGGCGCGGCCCTTGGCGCTCACGATGCCCGAAGTCACGGTGAACGTGAGGCCCTCGCCGAGCGGGTTGCCGATCGCGAGGACCCAGCTTCCGACCCGCGCGTCGTCGCTGTTGCCGAGGGCAACGGGCGGGAGCCCCTTGGCGTCGATCTTGAGCAGCGCCACGTCGGTGTTCGCGTCCGTGCCGACGATCTTGGCCTTGAACTCGCGCCGGTCGAGCAGCCGGACGATCACGAGCTCGGCTCCCTCGACGACGTGGTTGTTCGTCAGGACATAGCCGTCAGCCGAGACGATGAAGCCCGAGCCGCTCCCCTGCTCCAACTCGGGCCGATTGGGTCCGAACCGGGGAAAGAATCGCTCCATGCCCGGGGGCAAGCGCCGCTGGCTCGGCCGTTCGGTATGCTGGGAGCGGATATAGACCACGCTCGGGCGAACGTGATCAGCGACGGCGGAGAACGCGTCGCTCAGCTCCACCAGGGGCTTGGCCGCCGGGATGCTGGGGGCCTGCACCGGGGGGATGGCCGTCGCCAGCCGCGTCTCCTGGGCCGAAGACCGGTTTGGGAGATCGAGCAGGCCGGCAAAGAGCAGCCCCAAGGCAAACGCCAGGGCAACCAGGCCGCCGAACTTGAGCCAATTCAACGAACGCGAAGACATCTCGGAGTCCTCAATGGGAATCTATCGTAAGATACTCTGGTTCCGGGCCAAGAGTTTCGGGACGCGGGACAAACAAGGGCGGGAGAGATACCCCTCCCGCCCCCGTTTTCGTGCGTGCCCGGGGGGTTACTTCTTCCCCTCGTCCACGATCTCGTAGTCGGCTTCGACCACGTCGTCCTTGGCGGCCGGCTCAGCGGCTGGACCCGCCTCGGGTCCCGCGCCCGGTGTCTGTCCGGCGCCCTGGGCCGCCTGGTACAAGGACGCACCGGCGGCAGAGTATGCGGCGTTCAATTCGTCCAGCGCCCGCCGGATACCGGCGGCGTCGCCGGTGCGGAGCGCGGCCTTGCCCGCCTCGACACCCGCGTCCAACCGCGACTTGGCATCGGCCGGGAGCCGGTCCACCCACTCCTTGCTGTCCTTCTCCACCTTGTAGACCAGGCCATCGAGCTGGTTGCGAGCCTCGATCTCCTCCCGGCGCTGCTTGTCTTCCGCGGCGTGCGACTCGGCCTGCTTGACCATCTTGTCGATCTCGGAATCGCTCAGGCCGCTCGAGGCCTCGATCCGGATCTTCTGCTCCTTGCCGGTGGTCTTGTCCTTGGCCGAGACGTGGAGGATGCCGTTCGCGTCGATGTCGAACGTCACCTCGACCTGCGGCATGCCCCGCGGAGCCGGCGGAATGCCTGTGAGCTGGAACTTGCCGATGGTGCGATTGTCGATCGCCATCTGGCGCTCGCCCTGCAGCACGTGGATCTCGACCGTGGTCTGATTGTCCTCGGCCGTGGAAAAGACCTCCGACTTCTTGGTCGGGATGGTCGTGTTCCGCGGGATCAGAACGGTCGTGACTCCGCCCAGGGTCTCGATGCCCAGCGACAGCGGGGTCACGTCGAGCAGCAGCACGTCCTTCACTTCGCCGCCGAGCACGCCGCCCTGGATCGCGGCACCGATCGCGACGACCTCGTCGGGATTGACGCCCTTGTGCGGCTCTTTGCCGAAGAAGGTCTTCACGACCTCCTGAACCTTCGGCATCCGCGTCTGGCCGCCGACGAGGATCACCTCATCGATGTTCGTCGGCTTGAGCCCCGCGTCCTTCAGGGCCTGCTCCATCGGCGGGGTCGAGCGCTTCACGAGATCGTCCACCAGCTGCTCGAACTTGGCGCGGGTGAGCGAGTAGTTCAGGTGCTTCGGTCCCGACTGGTCGGCCGTGATGAACGGCAGATTCACGTCGGTTTGCTGGGTGCTCGACAGCTCCATCTTGGCCTTCTCCGCCGCCTCCTTGAGGCGCTGGAGAGCCATGGGATCCTTGGAGAGGTCGATCCCCTGGTCTTTCTTGAACTCGGCCACGAGCCAGTCGATGACCCGCTGGTCGAAGTCGTCGCCGCCCAGGTGCGTGTCGCCGTTGGTGCTCTTCACCTCGAACACGCCCTCGGCCAGCTCCAGGACGGAGATGTCGTACGTGCCGCCCCCCAGGTCGTAGACGGCGACCTTCTCCTCTTTCTTCTTGTCGAGGCCGTACGCGAGCGCCGAGGCCGTGGGCTCGTTAATGATCCGCACCACGTCCAACCCGGCGATCTTGCCGGCGTCCTTGGTGGCCTGCCGCTGCGCGTCGTTGAAATAGGCGGGCACGGTGATGACCGCCTTCTCGACCGAGTAGCCGAGATAGTCTTCCGCGGTCTGCTTCATCTTCTGGAGGATCATCGCCGAGATCTCGGGGGGCGTGTAGACCTTGCCCCCGATCTCGACCGCCGCCATGCCGTTCGGCCCGGCGACGACCTTGTAGGGGACGCGCTTCGCCTCTTCCTTGACCTCATCGAGGCGGCGACCCATGAACCGCTTGATGGAGAAGATGGTCTGCTTCGGGTTGGTGACCGCCTGCCGCTTGGCTACCTGTCCAACCAGCCGCTCGCCATCCTTGGTGAAGGCCACCACCGATGGCGTGGTACGTCCGCCTTCTGCGTTGGGGATGACGACCGGATCGCCTCCCTCCATCACGGCCACGACCGAGTTCGTCGTGCCCAGGTCGATACCAATAATCTTCGACGCCATGATTTCTAGCTCCGTTTCCTTATAGTGATCGGTCGCCCGCCGAAAGCGCCCAAGGGGCGGGGCGAGCGAGTCCGCGAGCCCTCAAGGCAAGCGCCGTACCCGCTAAAACTGCCTTATTGGCAGCAAAATGGCAGGTGCCCACCGCAGAGTGTGCCCGGAAGGCCAACCTCCCGTGGCGCATGTACATTGAAGCATGATTCCGTACCGGGACGACAACCCCACGCTGCGGACCCCGGTCGTCACGGTGGGGATCATCGCACTCAACGTCGTGGTCTGGATTTTTGTCCAGCAAATGGGGACCGACCCCGCCCTGGCCCAGTCGGTCTGCGAGTTCGGCCTGATCCCCGGCGAGTTTCTCGGCACGCTGTCCCCGGGCACCACCGTGCGGTTGGGGCCGGAGACCAGTTGTGTGCTGGGGTATGGTCCCACTTGGATCACGCCCTTCACCTCGATGTTTCTGCACGGCGGATGGCTGCATTTGATCGGCAACATGTGGTTCCTCTGGCTGTTCGGAAATAACGTCGAGGACTCGATGGGCCGCGGCCGGTACGCGCTCTTCTACGCGCTGGCCGGTCTCGGCGCCGCCGCCACGCAAACGTTGCTGAGCCCGAGCAGCCCGGTGCCGATGGTGGGCGCCTCCGGCGCCATCAGCGGAGTGATGGGGGCGTACGTCGTGCTGTACCCCACCGTGCAAGTACACATGCTGGTCGTGCTCGTGGTCTTCATCACCCGGATCGTCGTTCCCGCCTACCTGATGCTCGGCTATTGGTTCCTGATCCAGCTGGTGCAGGGAGCCGCGTCGGCCGGGTCGGCCGGCGGCGTGGCCTTCTGGGCCCACGTGGGCGGATTTCTGACGGGAGCCGCGCTGGTCTTCGTCTTTCGCGATCCGGTGCTGGTTGCCGAGCACCGGCGACTCGCTCGGGTCTACTCGCGCGCCTGATGGCAGTCGGCTCGCTGCCGCTGTGGCTCGGAGCCGACGCGGCCGGAGCCCGGGGCATCGGGCGTTTTGTCGACTATACGCTGCTCAAGCCCGAAGCCACGCGCACGGAGATCCTTCGACTCTGTGACATGGCCGTCGCCGTGAATGCGTGGGCTGTCTGTGTGAACGGGGCCTGGGTGGCGTCGTGCGTCGAGCACCTTCGGCGGAGCGCGGTGCGCGTCGCGGCGGTCGTCGGCTTTCCGCTTGGTGCCGGCGCTGGTGTCACCAAGGCCGCCGAGGCGGCGGTGGCGGTGGCGGACGGCGCGGTCGAGCTCGACATGGTGGTGCCGCTCGGTGCCGTCAAGGCGGGAGACTGGACGACGGTGACCGACGACGTGGCGCAGGTGGTCGGCGCCGCGAGTGGCGCTCTCGTGAAGGCGATCATCGAGAGCGCCGTGCTCACGCCGGCCGAAATCAAGCGGGCCTGCGAGGCGGCGGTGGCGGGCGGGGCGGGCTTCGTCAAGACGTCCACCGGGTTTCATCCCGCCGGCGGCGCGACGGCCGCGGCGGTGCGTCTCATGCGCGGCGCGGTCGGCCCGACGATCGGAGTGAAGGCGTCCGGCGGAATCCGTACCTCGGAGCAGGCCCTGGGCCTTCTCGCGGCGGGGGCGAATCGCCTCGGCCTCTCCGATCTCACGGGTCTCCGCTCGATCCTCAGCTCGGACGCCCCGCTGCTGGGCGACCTGCTGGCTTCCGCGCCGCTCCCGTGAGCGATTTCGTCTACTTTGGCGGCGGCGTGGTGCCCCGCGAGCGCGCCACCCTCTCGGTGGACGATCGCGGGTTTCTTTTCGCCGACGCGGTGTACGAGGTCATCCGCGTCGTCGACGGTCGGTTCGTCGAAGCCCAGCGTCACCTCGCCCGTCTCGCGCGGAGCCTTCGCGAGACCTCGCTTCCGGCGCTTGCCTTCGATCCGGTCGAGATCGCCACGGACCTGCTCCGCCGGAACGGTCTCACCCAGGGTCAGGGGACCGTGTACCTGCAGGTGAGCCGAGGCGTCGCTGCTCGCCAGCACGCGTTCCCGCCGCCCGACACGCCCCCCACGGTACTGATGACGGTGTCCCGGTTCTCACCGCGGCCGGAACTCTGGGCCGACGGCGCCGCGGCCATCTCGCTGCCCGATCTCCGCTGGTCCCGGTGCGACATCAAGTCGGTGAATCTGCTGGCGAACGTGATGGCGGCGCAGCGCGCTTGGGAGGCGGGCGCGTACGAGGCGATTCTGCTCCGTGACGGCGTGGTCACCGAAGCGACCCGCAGCAATGTGGCGGCGGTGGTGGATGGCGTGCTTCGCACCCACCCCACGGGGCCGCTCATCCTTCCGGGCGTCACCCGGGAGCTGGTGTTGGAGCTGGCGCGGGCTGCGACGATTCCAGTACGGGAGGAGCCGGTGCGGGCGGAGGAATTGTTCGCGGCAGAAGAGGTCGTCATCACCGGCACGACCGCGGACGTGATGCCCATCGTCGCGATCGATGGACGGCCCGTCGGCGCCGGCCGGCCGGGGCCGGTCAGCCGGCGGCTTGGCGCCTTGCTCGCCGAGCGGATCGGCGCGCCTGTCCTCGCTTCGTGAATGGAGCGGGGCGGTCAGACCGCCGCGCGGATGACGACGTCCCGCTGCAGCAGTTTGGCGAGCACGTCCGACTTGCGCTCCGCACCCCAGCATTCGAGGGAGAGGTCCGCGCCGGCGACCCGCGGCGCGACCGCGATGACCAGCTCCCCGGGCTCGACGGTCACGGTCACTTGGTCCACGTTCGACGTGTGCCCTCGGTCGAGCCCGTCGGCCACCCGCAGCAACGCGCTCACTCGTCGCACGACCGCCTGATCTTCCGCCCCCAGGGCCGCAAACTCCGGGTGTTTCCGGCTCGGCCCCTTCTTGCGGTGGTAGCGGCTCGCCAGCGCCACCAGCGCCCGATCCCGGGCGGAGAGGTCGAGTCGGTCCGCGTGCGTGATGAGCTGGAAGCTGTGCTTGTGGTGTTTACGGTAGCTCACAAGCTGGCCCACATCGTGGAGCAGCGCGGCCGCCTCGAGTAGCGGCCATTCGTCGGGGCTCGAGCCCAGAGGGCCCGCGAGCTGGTCGAACAGCTGACGCGCGAGCACTCGCACATGCTCTACGTGGCGCCGGTCGCCCTGACAACGCTCGACGAACTCCCGCATGAGCCGCAGCGGATCGGGCTGCACCGGCGCCGCATCGCCGCCAACCATCTCCAGCAGGAGTCCCTCGCGCAGCCCGAACGCGCTGACGGTCACGGTGCGAGCGTCGACCAGCGCCAGCAGCTCGGCCGTGACCGCCAAGCCGGCCAGGATGATGTCCGCGCGCTGCGGGTTGAGTCCGGCCACCACCTTGCGCTGCTCCGGCGTCTTGGCCGTCAGCCACTCCAGCAGCGTCTCGACCTCCGCGGTCGCGACGGCGACGCCGTGCACGGTTTCGGGTACCGGGAGACCTCGCCGGGCCGTCGCCATGCGGCCGAGGCTGGTGAACGTGCCGCCGGATCCGATGAGGGTCGCGGCCATCCACTCCCGCCCGCGGAACACCTTCTTGAGCTGCTTCCGGACCTGGGCGCGAAGTGTCGCGACCTCACGCCGGGCGTCACGGCGGCCGAGGAGATGCGTCTCGGTCAATCGGACGGCCCCGAGGGGCAGCGAGAGTGTCAATTCGATGAGGCCGTCCACGGCGCCGATCAGCTCGAGGCTGCCGCCGCCGATGTCGGCCACGAGCGTCCGCGCGCCGAGCATCCGGAAGTGATGCGCGACCGACCGGTAGCTGAGCGCCGCTTCGGTGTCGGCGTCGATCACGCGGAGCGGGAGGTCGAGCTCGGCGCGAACCCGCGCGACGAACTCCTCGCCATTCGCGGCCTCGCGCACGGCCGCGGTCGCCACGGCGGCGATTTTCCGAACCCCACGCCGGCGGCAGACCTCACGCATTCGCGCGAGCGCCGCCAAGGCGCGCTCCACGGCGGCGTCGTCCAGGCGGCCGGTCGCGGCCAAGCCCTGGGCCAGACGCGGCTGATCTTTCACTTCATCGATGATGGAGAGGCCGGCTTGGGGGTCGTACTCGGCGACGAGCAAGCGGATCGAGTTCGATCCGACGTCGAGAGCGGCGAGACGCTCCCGCGACTCCGCCGTGGGAACGGCTGGCGCCGCGGTCGTGAGCGTCCCGACGGTCATGGGCGTGCGATCGCTCCGGACCCGCCGGTCGAGCGGGCCTCGCCTCGGTCCTCGGCGTGGTGCTTGATGGACTTCCCCTCCACCAGGAACACCACGTCTTCCGCGATGTTGGTGGCGAGGTCGGCAACGCGCTCCAGGTTGCGGCTCACGAGGAACAGCTCCATGCCGGCGCCGATCGTGTGCGGGTCTTCCATCATGTGTGTAAGAAGAATCCGGAACACGGAGCGGTGCAAGACGTCGACCTTGTCGTCCCGCAGGCAGATCTCCCGCCCGGACGCGGCGTCGCCGCGGATGAACGCCTCCAAAGCGTCGGACAGCATCTCTCGGGCGAGACGCGCCATCTCGATGATCTCGGGCTCCGGCGCGATCGGCCGCGTCTGGCTCAGCCGCTCCGCCGACTGCGCGATGTTGACGGCGTGGTCGCCGACTCGCTCGAGATCGTTGGCGATCTTGAGCGCCGAGGTGAGCATGCGCAGGTCGCGCGCCATAGGCTGTTGGAGGGCGAGGAGATTCACGCTCATCTCCTCGATCTCCATTTCCATCGCGTCGATCACGCGGTCGCCCTGGATCACCCGGCGGGCCTTCTCCGGGTCGCGCTCGAGCAGGGCCTCCACCGCGAGGCCGAGCGCGGCCTCCGCCTCGCCCGACATCGTGAGAAGCCGGACCTTGACGTGGCTCAGCTCGTCGTGGAAATGGCGATGAACGTCGAGGCTCATCCGAATCTCCCGGTAATGTAGGCCTCGGTCCGCTCACTGGCGGGGGCGGTGAAGATCCGCTCGGTCTCGCCGAACTCTACCAGCTCGCCTCGGTCGAAGAATCCCGTCCAGTCCGACACCCGGGCCGCCTGCTGCATGTTATGGGTGACGATCACGATCGTGTAGTGCTTCTTCAGGTCGAACATCAGCTCCTCGACCCGCTGGGTCGAGATCGGGTCCAGCGCGGAGCACGGCTCGTCCATCAGCAACACCTCGGGCTGGTTGCCCAGGGCGCGCGCGATGCACAGCCGCTGCTGCTGGCCGCCGGACAGACCGGGGGCCGGCGTATCGAGGCGGTCCTTCACCTCGTCCCACAGCGCCGCCTGGCGCAAGCATCGCTCGACCAGGTCCGGCAGATCGCGGCTCGGCACGAGCCGGTTGAGCTTCGGGCCGTAGGCGACGTTGTCGTAGATGGTCATCGGGAACGGGTTCGGCCGCTGAAACACCATGCCGACACGCTGCCGGAGCGCGACCAGGTCGGTGCTGGGGGCGAACACCGACAAGCCCTCGACCCGGATATCCCCCTGATGGTGCGCGTTGGGAATCAGATCGTTGAGCCGGTTGATCGAGCGGAGGAAGGTGGACTTCCCACAGCCCGATGGCCCGATGATGGCCGTCACCGCCTTGCGGGGGATCGTGAAGTTGAGGCCGTGCAGGGTCTGCCGCTTGCCGTAGGCAAAGCGGAAGTTCTGGACCTCGACGGCGGGCGTGCCGCCGGCTTCCGGACGCGGCGCCCCTTTCGGGGCGAGGGTCGGACGCGGGGCGGCGATGAGCGGAGTGGGTTCTTGCACGGTGGTCATCCGAACCGTCCGGTAATGTACGCTTCCGTCTGCTCGTTCTTGGGCGCGGTGAAAATCTGACGCGTCGGTCCCGTCTCGACCATGGTCCCGAGATAGAAGAATGACGTGGTGTCCGAGACCCGGGCCGCTTGCTGCATGTTGTGGGTCACGATCACGATGGTGTAGGCCTGCTTCAGCTCGAAGAGCAGCTCCTCGATGCGCTGAGTGCCCTGCGGGTCCAGCGACGCGGTCGGCTCGTCGAGCAGGACGACCTCCGGCGAGGGTGCGATCGTGCGCGCAATGCAGAGGCGCTGCTGCTGACCGCCGGAGAGCGCCATGGCGTTCACCTTGAGCCGGTCCTTGACCTCGTCCCACAGCGCCGCGTGCCGCAACGAGCGCTCGACGATGTCATCCAGTTGGCCCGACGAGAGCCGGCCGTTGAGCCGAAGCCCAGCCGCCACGTTCTCATAGATCGACATCGTCGGGAACGGGGTCGGCCGCTGGAACACCATACCGACCTTCCGGCGCAGCTGCATCGCATTCACCCCGGGATCGTAAATGTCCTGGCCGTCCAGGAGCACGCGGCCCGTGATCCAGCCGCCTTCGGACAGCTCATGCATCCGATTGAGCGTCCGCAGAAAGGTGGACTTGCCGCAGCCCGACGGGCCGATCAGCGCGTGCACCTGATTGGACACGAAGGAGAGCGAGACGTTCTTCACCGCCGTGATCTTGCCGTACACGGCGGTGAGCTTGTCCGTCTCCACCCTCGGCCGGGCTTCAGCCATCGGAGACCGAGCT
>DATHMJ010000315.1:0-3830 GCA_035487215.1 Gemmatimonadales bacterium | reverse complement strand
CGCGCCCAGCCAGAAGAACACGCTGGTGATCAACACCGCCTCGAACGCGAGCGGGTGGGCGGCGACGATTTCCAACCCGGGCTACTCGCCGGGCTCCTGCGGTGTGTTCGTGGGCTCGACGTTCTCGGGCTCCGGCACCCCCGCGGCTGCCACTCAGGAAGGCGTCCCAGTCTGCCCGTAAGCGGACTATGACGGCGAATGCTGGGAGGGGCATGGGTGGTGCCTGGCACCGCCCATGCCCTTTGCTCTAGAACAGACGGGTCGGGTATTGGTCGCCCGCGCGCCCGGTCAAACCGACCGAGCGCGCACCCCGTTCCAACGGTTGCGGGAAGGGCAGCTCCATGGCGTTGCGCGCCGGCGGACAGTAGGAGCAGCTATGCGGCACAGACCCCCGCGCTCGCTCCGCACCGAGCTCCTGGTCAACCTCGGGTTCGTCACTTCGGCGGCGGTGATCCTCGTCGGGCTCACCACCGTCATCCTTGCCGGCGGCGATCTCCGGGAGACCCTCGAGCCGCTTCTGATCCTCTGGCTTGGAAGCACCGTCGTCTTCGTGCTCTTCGGCGCCTACGTCGTCCGTCGGCTGGTGATCACGCCGCTCCAGCGGCTCTCCGCCGAGGCCGATACGATCGCCGAGGGGCGGCTGGACGAGAGTCCGGCAGGCTATGAGACGGCCGAGCTCACCCATCTCTCCGGACGCTATCGGGCGATGGCCAAGAGCTTGCTGGATGCGCAGAGCCAGATGGTGCGGGTCGAGAAGCTGGCGGGCATCGGAAGCCTGGCTGCCGGCGTAGCTCACGAGGTGCGTAACCCCCTCGGCGCGCTGAGCACCTACGTCGACGTCCTGCACCGGCGCGGAACCGACCATGAAGTAACCGAGGCCATGCGCGGCGCGATCGAACGGATCGAGCGCACTGTGCAGAGTCTCCTGCGATATGCGCGGCCGGGCGTCGCCGTCGGTGTCGTGAAGCTGAACGAGGCCGTTCGGGCCAGCCTCGAGTTCCTGGAGGCCCAGGGCCTGTTGAGCGGCCTGGCGCTCACGGTGGAGCTGGAGCCCGATCTGCCGCCGGTGCGCGGCGATCGGCACCTGCTCGAGCAGGTGGTGGTGAACCTCGTGGTCAACGCGTGTCAGGCGGCGCCCCGCGGCACGCTGGTGGTGGGGACGACGCGCGAGCGGTTCGAGTCGCGCCAACCCAGCGGATCGCGGGTTCGGGGTGGTGAGAGCGCACCGGACCGCAACGGGGACCGGAGTCGGATCTGGTCCAGCCGGCCGCGCCGGCCGGACGTCGCCCCAGGAACACCGGGAGTCCTGCTCTACGTCGCCGATGACGGACCCGGGGTACCGGAAAAAGACCGGGAGCGCGTGTTCGACCCGTTCTACACCACCAAAGACCCGGGGCAGGGCACCGGACTGGGTCTCGCGATCGTCGCCCGTACCGTGCACGACGCAGGTGGCACCGTGTGGGTGGATCGCGCCCGCGAAGGTGGCGCGGTGTTCAAGGTGTTCATCCCGATTGCGCTGCAGCCTGGGTCCGCAGCCGGGGAGCCGAGTTATGCGACTGCTGATCGTTGACGACGACGCCGACCTCCGCCAGTCTCTCGGGCTCTTGCTCCGGGAGTCGGGCTACGACGTCGTAGCCGAAGCGGATCCCGAGGAAGCCCTGCGCCGTGCCATCGCCGAGGAGTTCGATCTCATCCTCTGCGATGTGAAGATGCCGCGGATGGACGGGCTCGCCTTCCTGCGCCGGTATCGCGCCGAGCGCGGCGCCGGGCTGATCATCATGATGAGCGCCTACGGCACCGAGGACGCGGCGCTGGCCGCGATGCGGGAGGGTGCCTATGACTACCTCCGCAAGCCGTTCCGCCCCGACGAAGTCATCATGACCGTCCGCAAAGCGGAGGAGCGGGAACGCCTCCGGCGCGAGGTCGAGACGCTCCGGTCGAGCCTGGGCGCCGACGCGGTGCGCGAGCTGGTCGTGGCCGAAAGCCGGGTGATGCGCGATCTCCTGGAGCTGGCGAGTCGGGTGGCCCGCCACAACACGACCGTGCTCATCACCGGGGAGAGCGGCACCGGCAAAGAGGTGCTCGCCAAGGCGATCCACCGCATGAGCCCGCGCCACGAAATGAGCTTCACGGCCATCAACTGCGCCGCTATCCCCGAGCATCTGCTCGAGGCCGAGCTGTTCGGCCACACCAAGGGCGCGTTCACCGGCGCCACCACCGATCGGGCCGGCCTGTTCGAATCGGCGCACCAGGGGACGCTGCTCCTCGACGAGATCGGCGACATGCCGCTGGGGCTTCAGGCCAAACTGCTCCGCGTGTTGGAGGAGGGCGAGATCCGGCGGATCGGCGCCCGTGAAGACAAGAAGGTGGACGTGCGCGTGCTCGCGGCCACCGGCAAGTCGCTGGATCAGGCGGTCGAACGGGGTGAGTTCCGCGCGGATCTGTACTACCGGCTCGACGTCGTGCGCCTGCACATCCCGCCCCTGCGCGATCGGCCCGATGACATCGCGGCGCTCTTGACTCACTTCGCGCGGCAGGCCGCGCAGCGGCTCGGGCACTTGGTGAGCATCACGCCGCAAGCCCTCGCCTTGCTCTCGCAGCATTCGTGGCCCGGCAACGTGCGCGAGCTGCGCAACGCGGTCGAGCGCGCCGCCGTGCTGGGCGGTGCCAAGCCGCTCGACTGCGCCGACTTTGCGTTGGGCAATGGAAACGGGAGGAACGGAGGGCCCCATCTGCCCGCCCCGCAGAACGGCTCCTACGACCTGCGCACGCAGGTGGAGGAAGTCGAGCGGGCTCTCATCCTTCGCGCGCTCGACGCCACCAAGGGCAATCGCCGCGAGGCCGCGCAGCTCTTGGGGATCAGCCTGCGGACGCTCTTCTACAAGCTGCGCCGGGTTCACGTGTCGTAGGCCGGCCGATCACTGACGGCCGGACGACCTTTTCCTCACGCGCCGGATTTCGCGCAATGCTTTGCAACCCGCGCAAGATCTGGCGCGTTTCGCATGCACGCCCCTCCGCAAGTAAAGGCTCCGGGCCGCATTGGCGGTGGTACGCGGCCTGCCCCAGTCCTCGTGTATCTCTGGGTGGCCCTGGGGACAACGCGAGGATGACCTTGGCAAACACGCGTGGCTATAGCATCACCGAAGTGCTGGTCGCCGTCCTCGTGCTCGGGGTCGGGGTCACCGCGCTCGTCAGCTCGTCCGCCCTCGTCACCCGTCAGATCGGCCGCGGCCGCACGCTCACCATCGCTACCGAAGTCGCCACGCAGCGGCTCGAGACGCTGCGGCTCCTTGCCCGGCCGGTCAACGGCCAACCGGCGTGCGCTCGGCCCGATTTCGCCGGCAGCGCGGTTCCGGACACGGTGCGCGGGATCGTGGAGTGGTGGACCGTGAGCGGCAGCGGCAACAGTCGCACGATCGCGGTGACGGTTTCCTACCCGCGCCAGAGCGGCACGGGCACCTTCACGCTCACGTCGCGCGTCGGCTGCTACTGAGATGCGGTCCCGCCATGGCTTCGCGCTGCCGGAGCTGCTGGTCGCCATGACCCTCTTGTTGATCGTCTCCGGCACCATTTTCTCGCTGCTCAATAACACCCAGCGCGTTTCGCGGGCCCAGGCGGAGCGGGTGGACCTCCAGGGCAACCTGCGCGCCGGGGCGCTGATCGTGCCCGCCGAGCTTCGGATGCTGGGCTACGACTCGGTGCCCGGGAGCGCCACCGTGCGGTCGGACATCGTCGCGATGGGCCCCGACAGCATCATGTTCCGCGCGGTGCGGGCCAGCGGCATCGTCTGCCAGATCGCGCCCAACGCGGTCACCGTCGATACCGCCGCG
>DATHMJ010000314.1:0-2692 GCA_035487215.1 Gemmatimonadales bacterium | reverse complement strand
CACCACCGGCGGCCGCGAACACGCCAGAGAAGATTGAAGATCGTGACACGCTGGCCTGCTGGCGACCGTAGTGCTGCCTGGCGCGCCGCTCGAGGTGATCGGCGAGGGCACCGACCCGGTCCTCCGGCCCCGCCTCCGGCGCGCGGGCCCCCTCGGCTCGCCGGGCCTGTGCCTTCAGCGAACGTTGCCGGACGTGTTCAAGGACCGTTGTGGCCGCGGTCCTGGGGACCACGACGATTCCTTCCGCATCGGCCACGATCAGGTCCCCGGCGTTCACCACCACACCACCGCAGCAGATTGGCACATTGATCTCGCCTAGCTGGCCCTTGGGGCGCGACACCGGGCATGTTCCACGTCCGAAGATAGGGAAGCTGAGGGCCTGCAGGTCCGGGATGTCCCGCCATGCGCCGTCAACCACCACGCCAGCCAAACCCGCCCGGATCGGTGCGCTCAGCATGTGCGAACCACCGCTGCAGGATTCCACGTGACCGCGCCAGTCGATCACCAGAACATCGCCCGGCTGGCACAGGGTTATCGCGCCGTGAACCGTGAGACTGTCTCCAGGTGGCGCCTTGACGGTGAGCGCGCGCCCGGCGAGCCGGGCGATCGGCTCATACAAGGGCCGCATACCGGGTGACATCGTGTAGAGCGGTCCGACGGCGTCGCTGATGTCGGGCACCAGGAAACTCCGGAACGCCTCAACAACGTCGTCCTCGAGCCGCGGCACGTTTCGAACCCATCTGGGCGGCAGCACGGAAGTGTGCCCTCGCACCAAGTCAGCGGGAGACTTCGCGTCCGACGCCATGCTGGTACCTCTTTCGCCTTGGCCTCTACCTCGCGGTGACGGACACCGGGATGATTCTGACCACAGAACATTGATCTGTATAGAGATTATGGTCTAGGTCACTACAAGTCAAGAGTCCGCCCGATCTGCCGGCGGCTTGACCGAACTGCGCCGCTCGAGCCGCCGGTCACGGATGAGCGCCTAGAGCGCCCGCGTGACGCACGGGTCCAGCACCTCGGCCTCCGCTGATTTCAGGCCCGAAGTGGGAGCAGACCCTGTTCGTCTCCCATCTGGACACCAAGCTTCATTTCCGGCCGGGTGAGCCCGCGTCACCCAATCCGGGCGATTCGCAGTCGGCGGCCGGGCCGGGCGGTAGGCGCCTGACGCGGATCACTGGAACTGCCAGCCGGCTCGCAGAATCGAAGCATGCCAGAGGTAGTGGAACCGGAGGCGCTCAGACGGCGACGAAGCTCGGCGTGGTCCCACCGAGGATGTGCCCGATCCGGTCGCACACGCGACGCAGATTCTCGCCGTACTCCTTGGCGACCTCGTCGGTGAGCAGACTCGTGAATTCGAGGATGACCGCAACCAAGGTGACCGTCCCGTCGGCGCCGAAGATCGGTGCCGCCACCGTGCTGACGCCGAGCGCAAATCCCTCGTGGTCGACCGCCCAGCCCCGCTCGCGCATCGCGATCAGCTCGTTGCGGAACACCGCCGGGCGGGTGATGCTCTTCGGCGTAAACTCCTTCAACCCGTCCTTGAGCACGCGGTCCACGGTCTGCCGGTCGTCAAAGGCGAGAAACGCCCGGCCGACGGCGCCGGCAGTGATGGGCTGGAGCTCGCCGGCCTGCACGGCGATGCGCACGCGGCGGGCGCGCTCAAGTATGTCGACCATCGTGATCTCGGTGAGGCTCACTCGGCGGCAAAGCGCGATCGTCACGTTCATGACATCGAGCAGCTCGGCCAGATTGCGTTTGGCCACCGCGACATCGCTGAACTGGCCGCTGGCGATCATGCCCAGCTCCATCAGCGCCGGGCCCAGCGTGTAGGTCCGTGTGCCCTCGTCGTAGCCAACGGCGTCCAGCGTCACCAGCGTGCGCAGGGTGTAGAAGGTGGTGCTCTTGTTCAGGCCGCTTTCCTCGACGACCTCGGCCAGGGACAGCGGGCCCCGGGCGGCCAGCACACGAAGGATGGCGAATGCCCGCTCGACCGCGGGCACCCGGTTTCCGGCGTCGCTAAGCCCGGTGGCCGGCCCGATGCTCTTGGCCATCGCCGCAGTCCTCACTCTCGGTCGGCACAGGATAGCGGTCGGATGGAGTCAGAGCTCGCGACCACCCTCGGCGAGCCGGCCGGCGATCAGCCGCCGCAGGATCTCGCCCGAACCGTCGGCGATCTGCGCCGCGCGGACCATCTGCCAGGCCTCGGCGCAGCCGTTCGCATCCGGTTTGCGCGGCCTCTCACCTCGACCGCGTTCAAGTATCAGAAGAGCGCCAGCGGATTGACCGGTGACCCGGTGGCGCCGCTGAACGGGATCGGAGCGAAGGTCATGGCGAACGCCTGCGTGCCGAGCTCATCACAGTGCGCGCTCAGATCTTCGAAGTCACAGTTGTCGACCAGCCAGAGGCCCATGGCCACGAGCCCGACCAGATGTATGGGGTTTCGCACCATCTCGTATTCCGACGGCCGGGCGTCCTGAGCTGTGTCCGAGGCGATGAACGCGATGTCGTTCTCATGGAACAGGGGGAGGCACGACGCATGCCAGCCAGCTCGGCCGGTGCTGTGCTGGTCTACCGGGCCGTGTTCAGCGGCCAACGCTGGATAGCCGGTGCGGAGCAGCAACCCGTCCCCAGGACCGATCACCGTGCCGGTCGCGGCGAGGAAGTCCTCGACCTCGCGTCGCGTCACAGC
>DATHMJ010000313.1:0-4686 GCA_035487215.1 Gemmatimonadales bacterium | reverse complement strand
CGCGAAGCCGGATACAGCGGCACAGCGACGCATCGGCGATGAGATCACCCAGGCACGCGCCATCTCCCACGATGCGCACGAGACGCCTCGGCTTTGGTCGCAATCGTTCCGGCCGCCGCGCGCCGGCCGAGTCACCAGCCCCTTCGGCAGCGCGCGCGTGCTCAACGGCGAAGTGCAGAGCCGACACCTCGGCACCGACTTCGCGGGCGCGGTCGGCGCGCCGGTGCGTGCGGCAAACGCCGGCGTGGTGGCGCTGGTGGGGGACTTCTATCTGGCAGGCACGGTGGTGTACGTGGACCACGGGGAGGGGCTGGTCACGGGCTACTTTCACTTGAGCCGAGCGCTGGTGGCACAGGGGGATACGGTGACGCGCGGCCAGATCCTCGGCCGGGTGGGCAAGAGCGGACGCGTCACCGGTCCGCACCTGCACTGGATCGCCCGCTACGGCAGCATCACCGTCGACCCAATGAGCCTGCTCCGGCTTCGCCCGCCCTGAGCGATTGCCACCCTCTTAGCCGCCGTTGAGCCGCGCCACCAGGACGGGCTGTACCGCCTTGGGATCGGCCTTGCCCTGGCTCCGCTTCATCACCTGCCCCACGAAGAACGCGATGAGTTTCGCCTCGCCCGCCCGATAGCGCTCGACTTCCTTCGGATTGGCGGTCAGCACCTCGTCGACCCAGCCACCGAGCGCGCCGGTATCGCTCACCTGGGTGAGGCCGAGAGACTCCGCGATTGCCGCGGTGGATCCGGCCGAAGGATCGGCCATCTTCGGACTGGCGAAGACCTTTTTCGCCGCTTGCAGGCTCACCACATTCCTGGCCACCAGCCCGATCAGCTCGACCAGCCGCGCCGGGGGCACCGGGAAACGGCCGGTCTCGTTGTAACCGGTCATGGCGTCGCCCATCACCCAGTGCGCCGCCGCTTTCGGGTCGGCACCGCCCGTGGCCACCGCCTCGAAGTAGTCCGCAATCACGCGGTCGCTCGCGAGCACCCGCGCGTCGTATGCCGGGAGGCCATACGTCGCGACCAGCCGCTCGCGCTTCGCCTCCGGCAACTCGGGGAGAGCCCGTCGCTGCTCCTCCACCAACGCGGCGTTCAGGACCAACGGCGGCAGGTCCGGATCGGGGAAGTAGCGATAGTCGTGGCTCTCCTCCTTGGAGCGAAGAAGCTTCACCTGACCGGTTCCGGCGTTGAAGAGCAGCGTGGATTGGACGATGCGTCCGCCGCTCTCGAGCAACGCAATTTGGCGTTCGCGCTCCGCCTCCAGCGCCCGCTCGACGTTGGCGAAGCTGTTGACGTTTTTCACCTCGCACTTGGTGCCGAGGTTCGGGTCGCCGGCGCGACGGACCGACAGGTTGGCGTCAACCCGGAGACTCCCCTGCTCCATGCTGCAGTCGCTCACTTCGGCATAGACCAGGATCTGCTTCAGTGTCGTGAGATACGCCCGCGCCTCGGCCGGCGAGCGAATGTCGGGCTCGCTCACGATTTCCGCGAGCGGCGTGCCCGCACGGTTCAGGTCCACTGCGGTTTTGCCGGGGAACCGGTCGTGGATCAGCTTGCCGGCGTCCTCCTCGACGTGGAGGCGGGTTACGCCGCACCGGATCCGCCCCCGCTCCGGCGAGTCGAACTCGACGGCGCCGTGCACGGCCAGGGGCTCGTCGAACTGAGAGATCTGATAGCCTTTGGGCAGATCCGGATAGAAATAGTTCTTTCGGGCGAAGACACTGCGGGTCTGCACGGTGCAGCCGAGCGCCAGCGCCGCGCGGGTAGCGAGGCGGATGGCCTGTGCGTTGGGGACAGGAAGCGCGCCGGGCAGACCCAGGCACACCGGGCACACGTTCGTGTTGGGTGGATCGCCGAACGCGGCGGAGCAGCCGCAGAACATCTTGCTCTTGGTCAGCAGCTGGACGTGCACCTCGAGACCGATCACCGTCTCCCAGGTCATCAGCGCACCTCCTCGGCGGGACGGAGCACGCGCTCCAGCGCGCCCGCGACGCCGAGCATCCGGGCCTCCTCGAAGTCGGGGGCGATCAGCTGGGCTCCGATCGGGAGCCCGCCATCGCGCCCCACCGGCAGACTCAGCGCGGGGAGACCCGCGAGGTTTACCGGGCACACGAAGATGTCCGCGAGGTACATCTGCACCGGGTCGTCGGTCTTCTCCCCCGCCTTGAACGGCGGAGTCGGCGTCGTGGGGGTGAGCAGGAGATCCACCCCGCTCGCGAAGGCCCGCTTGAAGTCCTGCGCGATGAGCGCCCGGACGGTTTGCGCCTTTCGGTAGTACGCGTCGTAGTATCCGGCGCTCAGCACATACGTCCCGATCAGGATGCGCCGGCGGACTTCCGCACCGAAGCCTTCGCCGCGAGTTGCGCGATACAAGGCGCGAATGTCCCCCTCCGGTCCGACCTTCCGTAGGCCATACCGAACGCCGTCGTAGCGGGCGAGATTGGCCGCCGCCTCGGCCGGCGCGATGATGTAATACGTCGGCACGGCAAACTTCGAGTACGGCAGCGACACCTCCTTGGTCTCGGCCCCCAGCTGCCGCAACGCCTTGATCGCGCGGTCCAGCCCCGCCCGGACCCCCGGGTCCAGGTCGGCCGGAAAGTATTCCTTGGGCAAGCCGACCTTCAGCCCCTTGAGATCGGTGCGCGACGCGGGTGCCTGGAAGGCGGGGCGGTCGGCCTTGGTCGTGGCATCGAGCGGATCCGGCCCGCTCATCACCTCCAGCACCCGGCTCGCGTCCTCGACCGTCGTGCCGAAGGCCGAGATGCAATCGAGCGATGAGCCGAACGCCACCAGGCCGAACCGACTCACCCGCCCGTAGCTCGGCTTGACGCCGACGACGCCGCAGAAGCTGGCCGGTTGCCGAACCGAGCCGCCGGTCTCCGAGCCGAGCGCGGCAGGCACGACCCCGGCGGCCACGAGAGCCGCGGACCCGCCGGACGACCCGCCCGGCACCCGGGTAGGATCGAGCGGATGTTTCACCCGACCGAACGCGGAGTGCTCCGTGGAGGAGCCCATCGCGAATTCGTCGAGATTGGCCTTGCACGCGATCATGGCGCCCGCGGCGCGGAGGCGCTCGACGGCGGTCGCCGTGTAGGGCGAGACGTAGCCCTCGAGAATGCGCGAGGCGCAGGTCGTCGGGGCATCGGTGGTCACGATGTTGTCCTTGACCGCGATCGCCAGGCCGCGGAGCTTGCCGCCCGGCGGCAGCGCGTCGACGCGCGCCGCCTCGGCATCGAGCGCGGCCTGCGACCAGTGCAGCGTGGCGTTGAGCCCGTCGCGCTCGGCCTTGGCCAGGCGGGCGCCGGTCTCTTTGGCGACCGCCGCAGCGGCGACCGCCGCGACGCTCACAGGTCCTCCATCGCGCCGTGCCGCGGCACGAGGAAGAAGCCGTCGGCGAACTCGGGCGCGAAGGCCGCGGGAGGCCGTGCCAGCGGAATCGGCCGAACCACATCTTCGCGCAGGGGGGTCGCGGCCGGGCCCGCGAGAAACGGCTCGGGCTTGGCGCTGAAGGGGACGTCGTCGAGCTGGGCCACGTAGTCCACGATGCGATTGAACTGCTCGACCAGTTTCGGCAGCTCGTGCTCGGCGAGGCCGATCTCCGCCAGCTTGGCCACGTGCAGGACCCCGTCCGCTCCGATGTTCATGCGCTCTCCCAGTCGCGCTCGAGGCCGGCATAGGCCACGAGCAGTTGCTTGGTGCCGATTTCGGCGTCGTCGAATGCCACCTCGACCTTGAGATCCCGCCCGCCGCCGGTGAGTCCGCGAATGGTCCCGCTCCCGAAGCGACGATGGCGAACCCGTTCCCCCTTCACGTAGCGGGGCGTGTCCTGGGATGCCTCCTCGACCGCGACGTGCGCCGACCCGCCGGACGGCGGAACCACGGTCTCGCGGGCCTCCCAGCGGCTGCGTCCACCGCCGGACCGTGCGTCCCACCCCGGCGCCCACAGCGCATTGGTCCGGCGCTCCTCGATCATCGCCGGCGGCAGCGCCCGCAGAAAGACCGACGGAATCCCCGGACGGAGCTCTCCACCCCGCCGGCGCGCACGCGCCCACGTGAGATACAGCTTGTCCTTGGCGCGCGTGAGACCCACGTAGCAGAGGCGACGCTCTTCCTCCAAGCCGTCGGGCTGCTCCTCGGCCCGAGCGAGCGGGAAGAGACCGTGCTCGAGGCCGGCAAGCACCACGACCGGCCACTCGAGTCCCTTCGCGGTGTGCAACGTCATGAGCGTCACGCCCTGCTCCGCCCCGACGACCGTGTCGTTGGCCGTGAGCAGCGCCGCCTCCGCCAGGAATCGCTCCAGTGGCGTCGACGGATCTTCGGCGTCCGGGACGACCACCTCCGACCACTCGGCCGCGCTAGCGATCAGCTCTCGAACGTTGTCCCAGCGATCGGCCCCTTCGGGTCCCTCGGCCGTCAGAACCGCCTCGTAGTCGAGGACACGACAGAGTTGCTCCAGGATCTCCGCCGGAGCCAGCGTCTCCGCCCGGCCGCGGAGTCCGTCCACCAGCTCCACGAAACGCCGGAAGGCCTCGCGCACGTTGGGTCGAAGCTCCTGGATCCCGTCGGCGCTGCGCGCCGCCTCCAGCAGCCGGAGGCCCCATTGCTGCGCCGCGCGGCCCAAGGCCGCCAGGCTGGAGTCGCCCAATCCGCGGCGCGGCACGGCCACCGCGCGAAGGAATGCTT
>DATHMJ010000312.1:0-3157 GCA_035487215.1 Gemmatimonadales bacterium | reverse complement strand
ACTCGGGATGGTGGTGACGCTCTCGCTGGCCGCGCTCGTGACCTTCGACCAGCTGGGTCATGCCCTGCTCGTACCCGCGGCTTACCTCGCCATCAACCTCTTTCAGGCCAACGTGATAAGTCCCAGGGTGTTCGGGCATCGCCTGGCGCTGAATCCGGTCGCGATTCTGGTCGGGCTGGCCTTCTGGTGGTGGATTTGGGGTCTGCCCGGTGCGCTCGTCGCGGTACCGGTGATGGCGACGCTCAAGATCTGCTCCGACCATGTGGAGCGGCTGCGGCCCATTGGGGAGTTCTTGGGGCGATGAGATGTCGGGCTCAGTCGGGAGCGCCCGGGCTCGCTACGCCTGCTCCCGCGGCGTGCGCCGCCGCTCGCCGTCGAGCCAGGCACTCGGCCGGAGCGTGATGCTCCGGGTGGCGCGGTCGCGAGCCTCGAGCCGCGGTCGGTGCGCGTCGAGCAGGTCACTCCGCGAGATCATCCCCACCAGACGCGTCGGCGCGTCGGGCCGCACCACCGGCAGACGACCCACCCGCTCCTCCACCATGTGATCCGCCGCTTCTCTGAGCGTGCTGCCCTCGAAGACCACCGCGGGCGGCCGCTTGATCACGCCGGCCATCGGAGC
The DNA here is from genome assembly GCA_035487215.1 of Gemmatimonadales bacterium. Classification (GTDB taxonomy): domain Bacteria; phylum Gemmatimonadota; class Gemmatimonadetes; order Gemmatimonadales; family GWC2-71-9; genus DASQPE01. The sequence continues at coordinate 2,538 of DATHMJ010000312.1, read as the reverse complement.
CTCGGGATCGGCGTGGGGATCGGTGATGTCACGCAGGGTGACGACACCGATCAGAGCCCCTGTCGCATCCACCACCGGATACCCGTGGTGCGCGGCGTCTGCCGCGCCACTATCGAGCCACGCTCTCACGTCGCCCAGCGTCCGTTCCGCCGCCAGCACGGTCACGTCCCGCACCGCATGGTCCCGCACCAGGCGCTGACTCAGGTAGTCCACGCTGTACTCCGTGCGGATCGGCGCGCCTCGGCGCGCGAGCCGTTCGGTCATGATCGAATGCCGCATGCCGAGGATCGAGATCAGGTACGCCGCGCTGCATCCACCGAGCAGCGGCAAGAGGCCCAGGGGCTGCCGTGTGGCCTCGAAGGCGAAGACCACGGACGCCAGGGCAGCCCGAGACGCCCCGGCGAACATTGCCGCCATGCCGACCAATGCGCCGATACGCGGATCGATCCCGGCGCTTGGTGCCACCGCGGCGAGGCCGGCCGTGAGCAGGAAGCCAAGACCTCCGCCGATGGTCATGAGTGGCGCGAGGGTTCCGCCCGATGTCCCGCTCCCCAGCGCCACGGCCCACGCGATGAGCTTGAGCAGGACCAGCGCCACCAGCGCGCTCGTGAGAAACGAGCCGCCCAGGATCCCGGTGATATTGTCGTACCCGACGCCGAGGATCGCGGGCATCAGCCAGCCGAGCACGCCCACGACCACCGCGCCGATCGCGGGCCACCACATCCAGTGCACGGGCAGTCGCTCGAAGACATCCTCGATCGCGTACACGGCTCGGGTCGTCCCCACCGCGGCGACCCCGACCACCGCACCGAGCGCGAGGTACGCGATCAGCGCGGCCGCTCCCGGCTCGCTCAAGTCGGGCATCGGAAAGACCGGGCCCGAGCCATGGAGGGCCATGCGAACGGCCGTCGCCGCGGACGCGGCGAGGGCGACGGGGATCAGCGACCGAGCGCGATACTCGAACAACAGCAGCTCGACCGCGAGCAGTACCGACGCCACCGGCGTTCCGAACGTGGCGGCCATGCCGGCTGCCGCCCCCGCCGCCAGGAGAGTCTTGCGCTCGTCCGCCGTCGTGGCGAGCAGCTGTCCCAGCAGCGAGCCGAGCGCGCCACCGGTGGCGATGATCGGCCCCTCCGCGCCGAACGGGCCGCCGGTGCCGATGGAGATTGCCGCGGACACCGGCTTGAGCAATGTGAGCTGCGGGGAGATCCGGCTTTCCGCGTATAGCACGCGCTCCATTGCCTCGGGAATGCCGTGTCCCCGGATTCCCGCGTGGCCGTAGCGGGCCATGAGCCCGACGACGATGGCACCGGCAACAGGAATGATGATGGTGACGGGCCCGAGCGTCGTCCCTGCGGGCGAGACGAGCACGGTCGACCAGCGGTGGAAGTAGGCCAGGTTGGTGATGAGTCCGATCATCGCCTGGAGAAGCTCGGCGGCTACCGCCGCGCCGAGGGCGACGAGAATGGCGAGCGCGCAAAGCATCAGGCTCCGCGCGGCCGGCTCGGAGGTCTCGCGGGGCAGGCGGACGCCTTGGAGAGCTGACGCGAGGGAGGGCGCGACCGGCAGCCCACCCGCCGGGTCGCCCGGCGGGTTGCCCGGCGGGGTCTCGTGGGGGCGCACGCTATCGGGTGGGACGGCCCGGCTTGCCCAGGCTCTCAACCGGCTCGAAGAAGAGCGGTGCCGGCGCCGCATCCATGCCGAGGGCCGCAACCAGTCGTTGCAAGTCGGAGGCAAGCGCCCGGAGCCGCGCGTGCGACAGGCGCTCGAGCGCACCGATCAGGCGCTTCTGCGCCGTCTCCGGCGCATCGGCGAGCAACGCCTTTCCGGTCGCCGTGAGGTCGAGCACCAGCCGGCGGCCGTCGACGGGGTCGCGGCGGCGGGAGACCAGCCCACGCGCGACCAGCCGGGTCACGACGGTGGACACCGAGCTTTGGTGCGTCCGCGTGCGCTGCGCCAGCTCATTGAGCGACTCGGCCGGCGCGTCGGCCAGCTGCTGTAGCACGAAGAGCTGGGCCCCGGTAAGCCCGGTCTGCCGCTCGGCTTGGGCGGCGGACAGGCGGAGGCCTTGGACGATGCGGCGGAGGGCGTCGAGGGCGGTGCGAACGTCGGACGTCTGGCCCGTGCGGGCTCGTCGGGTATGTGTATGGGCTCCCATATTAAACCATCCTAGGACCCTCGGGCTTTCCCCGCAAGTCGCGCGTATGGAATACCTTGCGATGCGCCCCGCGCCCCCCCATTCTCCACCCGGTGAAGCTTGCCCACATCGCCGACCCGCATCTCGGGGCGCGGCAGTACCATCGCCAGACCCCCTCCGGCATCAACCAACGCGAAGCCGACGTCGCCCACGCATTCCGGACGGCCATCGACGACGTGATCGCCGCACGTCCCGACGCGGTCATCGTCGCGGGCGACTTGTTCCACACAGTGCGGCCAACCAACGCGGCGATCGTGTTCGCCTTCGCCCAATTCCAGCGGCTCCGGGAGGCGTTACCGGACGCGGCGATGGTACTGGTCGCGGGCAATCACGACACGCCC
>DATHMJ010000311.1:0-11771 GCA_035487215.1 Gemmatimonadales bacterium | reverse complement strand
TGAGCTTGCCGCCGACGAACCATTTCGCGTGCGGCAGATTCCACTCGAGCACGCGCGTCCATGGCGCGAGCCAATCGAGAGCATGGGCCTGCTCGGCCCAGAACCCGAGGCGGTCGCGCTTGGCTCTCTCATAGAGGTCCGGCTTGGCGAGCGCCTGAGCCGCAAATTCGGGGGGCGGCGGGAACCGGCGCGCCTCCGAAAGTAGGGTATCGAGCTGGTCGGTCATGGGCCAACGCAGGAGGGTGGATTCGGAAGGTAGGGCCACCGCTCCGAGTGAGCCAGAGCCGGGTTGCAGTTCTCCTTAGTCTGCCGCGAACTACTGTGCAGGGCGTCGCACTGGGGCCCGGACCCCCCTGCGGAAGTGGCGGTTGGCCTTGGTGTTACAGCCAATGGCACCGGTCTCGCCTTTCAGGCGGTCGGGCCGCATGGTGCGGTCCGCGAACAAAAAAATCCGCCCGATAAGAGCACACCCGGAGCGATCCGGGGCCGCAAAACTAGAGGTCTCATCCGCGCCGCATAACAGGGTGAGATAGCTCGGTGCCGAAGGTGGACATAGGCCAGCCGCACGTTTGCGCGCGCCAGCCTTGTCGGGTGTGGGAGGCTTCATGGACACCACGCACGGCACGGCTCGCGAGCTGATGGCCCCCGACCGCCTGGGACTCGATACCCGGGTGGAATTCCGCAAGGCAGCAGTCCAGATCCTGGACGCGCTGCCCGACGGCACCGGTCAGCTCATCATCGATCTCTCTCGTACCCGCCAGGTGGATTCCGCGGGGCTCGGCGTCCTGATGCTGATTCAGCGACGCGCGGCCGAGCGGCGTCAGACGGTTGCGCTGCGCAACCCCAACGACGAGATGCGCTTTCTTCTCGTCATCACCAAGCTGGTCGACCTCTTTCAGCTCGAAGCCGGGGTCGCCTGACCCCGGGCAGGCCGTCCGGTACTATGGACGGTACCCCGCCGCGGAATTAGTGTTCCTCCGTTCCATCCCTCGGGGTGACCCGCGGGGGCCGAGCACCGGACCCGCGTTCGAAGGCCAACACATGAGCGATGCGAAGGTTCGGCGGCGCGTCCTGTTCGTCGAGGACGAGCCCGCCCTACGATTGAGCTACGAGCGGCATTTCAATCCGCGATACGATCTCGTCTTCGCGAGCACCGGCGCCGAAGCGCTGGCGGTGCTCGCGGCCAATCCGCCCGACGTCGCCGTGCTCGACATGCGATTGCCCGACACCGATGGTGTCGACCTCCTCCGGCGGATCCGCCACTCCCAGCCAACCCTTCCGGTCATCATCACCACCGCCTACATGAGCATCGAGCCGCAGCTCAAGGTGCTCGACCTCTCCCACTCCGGTTACATCGTCAAACCCTTCCGTCTCGACGAGCTCGGCGCACGGATCGATGCCGTCCTCTGACGGCACGATTCTCCACGCGGTCGGTCTGCAACGCTCCTTTGGTTCCCTCCGTGTGCTGCGGGGCCTCGACGTGCAGGTTCGCTCCGGCGAGGCGCTCGTGATCGTCGGCGCCAACGGCGCGGGCAAGACGACGCTGCTGCGCCTGCTCGCCGGGCTCGCCCGCCCGAGCGCCGGCGAGGTTCGCGTGCTCGGGGCTCGGGTCGAGCCCTCGGCGCCCGACGCGCGGCGGCCCATCGGATTCGTGTCCCACCAGTCGATGCTGTACGACGATCTCACCGTGGCGGAGAACGTGACCCTGGCCGCCCGCCTCTATGGCCTCGCGGACCCCGTCGGCGCCGCTCGCCGAGCGCTCGGAGCCGTCGAGCTCGGCGACCGGGCGGAGGAGCGGCCGGCGCGTCTGAGCCGCGGCCTTCTTCAGCGCGCCTCGATCGCGCGCGCGCTCGTGCACGACCCGCGGCTGCTGCTGCTCGACGAGCCGTTCACGGGACTCGATGGTCCGGCGGCCGCCCGACTCACGGTCCTTCTCGAGGAACGGCTCGCCGCCGGGGTCGCTCTCGTGCTCGTGACCCATCACCTCGACGAGGCCTGGACGCTCGCGACGCGGGTTGCGGTCCTTGCGGCCGGCCGGTGGGCCTTGGAAGAGCCGCGCGCCGGCGATCTCGCGGAGTTCCTGCCCCGCTACCACGCGCTGGCCAATGCGTGACGCGATCCGGCTGGCGCTCGTGGTGGCGGCGAAGGACGCGCGCGCTGAGCTTCGCAGCAAGACCGCGCTTCTGTCCGCGACGGTGTTCGGAGCGCTGGTGCTCGTCATCTTCAATTTCGCGCGGGACCCGACCGCGCTCTCCGCCACCGACCTCGCGCCGAGCGCCTTGTGGGTGACGTTCGCGTTCGCCGCGATGATCGCCATGAATCGGGCGTTCACCGTCGAGCGGGAGCACGGCGCGCTCGACGGGCTCCTGCTCGCGCCGGTGCCGCGCGGCGCTCTCTTCGCGGGCAAGCTGCTGGCGAACCTCGCCTTCGTCGGGATCGTGGAAGCGGTCGCGCTCCCGCTGTTCATCCTGTTCTTCAACCTGGACCTGTCGCGCGTGTTCTGGGGGATCGTCGGGACGGCGATTCTGGCCACGGTGGGATTCGTCGCCGTCGGCACAGTGTTCGGAGCCATGACCGTCCGCACTCGTTTCGCGGAGCTGCTCCTTCCGGTGCTCCTGCTTCCCTTCATGGTGCCGCCCCTGGTCGGGGCGGTCCAAGTCACCTCGCGTCTCCTGGCCGATCGTCCGTTGAGCGAGATGCTGGGGTGGCTTAGAATACTTGCCGCCTACGATGTGGTGTTCGTGACCGTGGCCGCCCTGGTCTTCTCCTCCGTGGTGGACGAATGACCGCCCCCGCCCCCGCGTCCGTTGTCTCTCCCCCGACGCTCGATCGCGCCCGCGTGGTCATGCGCCGCGGTACGATCATCTCCTCGATCGCGCTGGTCGGCCTCGTCGTGGTCTACGTCCTGGCGCTCGGCTTCACTCCGATCGAGGCGCACCAGGGATTGGCGCAGAAGATCTTCTATGTGCACGTCCCGGCTGCGTGGAGCGCGCTGCTCGGCTTCTCTCTGGTGGGGATCGTGAGCGTGCTCTATCTGTGGCTGCACGACCCCAGGCTGGATCGGTTCGCCGCGTCCTCCGCCGAAGTGGGCCTCGTCTTCGCGGCCGTCATGTTGACTACCGGGCCGATCTGGGCCAAGCCCATCTGGGGCACGTGGTGGACGTGGGACGCCCGGCTCACGCTGACGCTCTTTCTGTTCTTCCTGTTCGTGGGATACCTGTCGCTGCGGGCCGCGGTGCACGATCGGCACGAGCGCGCGCGATTCAGCGCGGTGGTGGGCATCATGGGGATGATCCTTGTCCCCTTCGTGCACTTGAGCGTCTACCTCTTTCGCACGCTCCACCCCCAGCCGATCGTGCTCAAGCCAAGCGCCCCGTCGCTTCCGTGGGAGATGCTGCGGACGCTGTTGATCTCGACGCTGGTGTTCACGGTGCTCTACGTCGGGTTGGTCACGCTCCGCTACGGCATCGCGCTCGCCGCCGATGCGATGGAGGCGCGGGATGCCGCCTGAGCCGCCGATCAACGGGGGGTACATGATCGCCGCCTACATCGTGGCGGCGGTCATCCTCCTCGGCTATTTCGGGAGCCTCGTCCTCAAGACCGGAAAACGGTGAGCGTCACCCGTCGTTTCTCCGCAGCACCAGACTCGCGTTGATCCCCCCAAACCCGAACGAATTGCTGAGCATGAACTCCGGCCGCGCCTCTCGCCCCTCGTCCCGGATGTAGTCCAGATCGCACGCCGGATCCGGGGACTCGAGGTTGATGTTGGGCGGGAGCCAGCCATGTCGGAACGACAGGGCGCAAATCGCGGCCTCGATCGCGCCGCTCGCGCCCAGTGCGTGGCCGTAGTAGCCCTTGGTGCCGCTGAGCGCGAGGTGATAGGCATGGTCGCCGAACACCTGCTTGATCGACGAGGTCTCGGTCGGGTCGTTGAGCGGCGTGGAGGAACCGTGCGCGTTGATGTATCCCACGTCGGTGGGGGCAACCCGCGCGTCGCGTAACGCGAGCTGCATCGCCCGGGCGGCCTGCCGGCCATCGGGCCTCGGCGCCGTCATGTGGTAGGCGTCGTTGGTGAGCCCGTACCCGCAGATCTCCGCGTAGATGGGCGCGCCCCGCGCGACGGCTCGGCTCCGCTCCTCCAAAATCAGCACCGCGGCTCCTTCGCCCATCACGAAGCCGTCGCGAGCGCGGTCGAAGGGCCGGCTGGCGCGGGTGGGGTCATCGTTCCGCGTGGACATCGCGCGGATAATGGCAAAGGCACCGAAGCAGAGCGGCGCCAGCGGTGCCTCCGCTGCGCCGGCGATCATCGTATCGGCCTCCCCGCGCACGATCGCCCGAAACGCCTCGCCCACGGCGATCGTGCCGGACGCGCAGCTCATGCCGTTGGTCGAGTTGGGGCCGGTGATGCCGAATTCGATCGCGACGTTGCAGCTCGCGGCACCGGCGAAGACGGTGAGTGCAAGCGTTGGATCCACCGCGCGTGGGCCGCCCTGGAGAAACTCCCGATACTGCGCTTCCCCGAAGGCGACGCCGCCAAGCGCCGTGCCCATCATCGCGCCGACCAGGTCCGGATCCTCGCGTGCAAGATCGAGCTCCGCGTCGGCGAGCGCGAGGCGGCTGGCGGCAACGCTGAAATGCCCGAAGCGATCGAGCCGTCGCGCCCGTCGTTCTTCCAGATGATCGGTCGCGACGAAGTCATTCACCTGCGCGGCGATCCTGCTCTTGAACGGCGTCGGGTCGAAACGGGTGACTCCCTGCACGGCGGACCGTCCCCGCCGAAGCCCGCTCCACAACCCGGCCGCTCCCGTCCCGATCGGCGTCACCGCGCCGACCCCCGTTACGACCACGCGCCGGGTATCAGGCATCGAGGCGCTCCACGGCGTTTCGGATGCCCGCCAGCGTCCGCGACGCGATGCCGTGGATGAACACCGGCCCGATCACCCACTCGGCGGCGGGACGTCGAATCAAGGGCCAGTTGGGCCCGTTCCATTCGTGTATGATGGTCACATCAGTTCCTTCGTATGCCGGTTGGAGCCGCCATTCGACGGCCATTCCGGTGGTAATGCCGCGGACATGCTGATAGCGCACGCCGCGGCTCTCGGTATCCACCCACATCTCCGACATCCACCATGTGGGGTACTTGAAGCGACCGAACGGCCGCCACGCGGCCATTTCGACGATCCCTCCGTGCGCCCGCCGCTCGAGCATCCGCACCCAGCGATAGTGGCTCAACAGCTCGGGCCAGCGCTCCACGTCGGCGGCGAGCCGGAATACCCGCTCGACCGGCGCGCGCATGAAGAGGCGATCCTCTGTGTGCATCATAGCGGGACCCAGGTTGCGACCAGACGCCAACCGGGGCGTCGCGTGACTTTTCCCGCCACGCCCGCACGCCGAAGCAGCAGCGCGAGCTCTCCGGCGCTGAATCCTCGACGGATGGAGGTAAGGCCATCGATGGTGGTCACGGCATCGAACCGAAGCAGCCGGGACCCGACCCAGAACGCCGCCGCCGCGACCGGAGCCCGGCGAAGATCGGCGACGACGACCGCACGCCGCGCAAGCCGGTCGCAGGTCTGGAACAGCTCTACCACGGAGTCGGGCTCAAAATGGTGCGCGAGCATGCACACGGAGACGATGTCCACGCCTTTTCCGGACACTGGTGGGGCACCGGCACAGCCCAGAACGGTGGGTAGCCCACCCCCCGTGGCAAGGCGGGCTGCCACCGGGTTGCGCTCGAGACCAATCGGCGTCAGGCGAATGCCCCGCCGGGCCGCCCAGTCTGCGGCCGCGCGAGGCACGTCTCCCAGACCGCTGCCCAGGTCGAGAAGGGTGAGCTGGGCGCCTGCGGGAACCCCGCGAAGCGCCTGACCCAGTCCCCAGCAGAGAGCGGCCGTGCCTCCGAACCAGCGGTTGGCACGCGCGATGTTGTGAAGCGACGTGGCGATCGCGTCCGGATTCCCGCCGGGATGGTCCAACAGCTCGGTGCCGAGGCGTCGGGTCGCGAGTGTCATGACTTAGCCCAACGTTCCGTAGCCGCCCCTGTAGTACAGGAGCGGCCGCCCGTCCCGAGTCGAGCCGCCCACCACCCGGCCGATCACCAGCGTGTGATCGCCGGCCTCGACCGTCTGGTGGCGCACGCACTCGATGTGGGCCAGCGTGCCGTCGAGCACGATTCCGCCGATGCGACTGGTGGAGTAGCCGACCCCGTCGAATCGATCGTCGTGTGGGTCGGCGAAACGCCGGGACAGCGTTTCCTGGTGACTGGAAAGGACGTTCGCAACAAACACGTCTCGTCGGGTAATGAGCGCGTGCAGCTCCGCGCGATGGTCGATGGAGAGGGAGACGAGGGGCGGATTCAGCGAGACCGATGCGAGACTATTGGCGGTCATTCCGTGCGGCCGTCCGTCTTCGGCGCCCACGGTGATCACGACCACGCCGGTGGCGAATCGGCCGAGGAGTTGGCGGAAGTGGGCATCGTCGACGTCGGGCGCGTTCACAGGACCGTGCGAGCGAGGAAGAGCGGGTTGAGCACCGCGCTCGCGGGCACGATGTCGCCGGTGACTCCGATGAGTGTGTGGGCCATCCCGGCGCGCCGCCCGAGCCGTTCCACGGCGCGATCGAAGAGGGCAGGCCAGCGCATCGCGTGGCCGATCAGCCGCTCCACCACCCACTTGCCTGCGAACGCGCGACGGCGGGCTACCGCGTACGGCTCGAGCCGGCGGATGTCGATCGGCCCAGGGGTCGCGAGGGCGGCGGCTGCATGATCCGCCACCAGCTCAGACCCGCGCAGCGCCGCGCTTATTCCCTCGCCGGTGAAGGGGTCGAAGAAATCGGCGGCGTCGCCCACGAGCAGCGCTCCCGCGGCAATCGACCGACGGGACCAGCTCGCAAACGGACCGGTCACGAGCAGCGCCCGTTTGACTCGGCGCGGATCGACTCGTCCTCTCACCCCGGGAAATCGCTCGAGACCGTCGAAGAAAAAAGCGGTCGACCGCCCGCGAGCCGTCCGCACAGAGGCCGCGGGTACGACGAGGGCGACGTTGGTCAGCTCCGCCGTGATGCGGTTCAATCCCACGTACCCATCCTGCCCGACGTGCATCTCCGCGGAGTCCTCAAGTCCGCTCACGCCTTCTACGTGGGCCACGAACGCGAAGCGGCGGAGCCGTCCGGTCCGGCGCACGCCGAGGCGCTGCGCCACGACGGAGCGGAGGCCGTCCGCCCCCACCACGAGGCGCGAGCGGATGAGACGCCGCCTCCCGCGCTCCCGCACGACCGCTCCGGCGACGGAACCGCCGTCGTAGAGCAGCTCTTCGAGCACGGTCTGCTCCATGACCGTCGCCCCGGCATCCCGCGCGGCGTCGACCAACCGCGCGTCGAGCACCGTCCGCGGAAGAGAGAGACCCGTCGTGCGATTCGACGCGGACCGCGCCTCGGCGAACAGCCCGTGGAGACGCGCGCCGCGCGGCCCCAGGACGATGGTGCCGCCAAGCGGTCGGGCGCCGGCGCGCTCGAGATCGGGCACCACGCCGAGCCGATCGAGAACCCGGACGGCCTCCGGGCTCAGGTACTCCGAGCAGGCTTTGTCTCTAGGGAACGCGGCCCGGTCTACGGCAACGACATGCAATCCGCTTTGTGCGAGAAACGCCGCGCTGGCGCTCCCGGCCGGCCCGGCCCCCACGATCAGCACGTCCGTCCACAGGTCTCCCATGTCACGTCACCCGGCTGAACTCGTCGGCGTCCAATCGGAGGACGTCGACGCTGGGAAAGCTGTACTGCATGGTGAAGATGACGGTCCCGCCCGCGCCCGCGTAGCTCACGGTGACGCTCGACGCGGTTGCCGTCCAGGAGCAGGGGCGGTCGCTCTCGCTCTGAATGCCGTCCGTGATCGTGAGGAAGCTCTCGAGACAGAGGCCGTCGGCGTCAAAGCGCCACGTCGTTGTCTGGATGGTGCTCGGCAGAAACGCCGTGTTCACGCCGCGCCAGGTTCCGATCAGGGGCGAGAGGGTGGGCCCGGGTTGCGGTGGGGGGGCGCCGTTGCCCGGCGGAGCCAGGGGGACGCCGGCCGTGGGCGAGGGCTCGGTCGGCGTGGGGCGACAGGCTGCCATCACAACGAGGCAGAGAGCCAGGCCCACGACGCCCAGCCGGCCAGGGCGGCCAGTGAGGTCGCCAGCGCATTCACCCCGTCGTTGTCGAGCCACTGCCAGCCCCCTTCTCGAATCGTGGTGGTTCCGCAGCGATGCCGACGCCACTCGGACGCCTCACCGCATGCAGGGCAGCGAAAGCGGCCCTGCACGGCGGCGCCGAGCGCGGAATCCACGATCATGCCCAGGAAACCTATCGCGGCGGCGGCCCAAAGCCGGGGATCGTGCCCGGTAAGGCTCGCCGCGCCGGCCACAATCAGCGCGCCCCCAACTGCGCCAAGGCACCCGAGCAGCGTGATGCCCCCGCTCGTGCCCGGCGGGACCGTCCGCCAGGTAAGGAGGTGACGCGGCATGGCTCGGCTCCATGCACCGACCGAGGTGGCCCAGGTATCGGCGGCGGCCGCCGCGAGACTCGCGGTGACGAGCCAACTGGCCAACGAGGGGTCGTCCCGCCCGACCAACGCGCCGAGCGCGGCTGGTCCGCCGTTGGCAAGCACCTGGCGATAGTCCCGGCGGTCGCCCTTTGCGTCACCCGTCCCCGGCCGCTTCGGGCCGAGGCGCGACACGATGTTGCTCGACACAAAAAAGGCCGCAAGCGCGGCGGCGCCCGGCCATCCGGATCCCCCGAGAATTCCGATTCCTACCAGCGCGGCCGCGGCCGCTCCCGAAACGGTGAGGCTTCCCGCTGCCCACGCCGCTGCCGCGGCCAGGGCTGCGAGGACGATCGCCGGCAGGGGAGCCGGGCGCCGGGGCGCCTTAGGCGTCGGAAGGGTCGCGAAGCTGAGCGAGAATACGCTGGCGCAGGCGGTCCGGGCAACATTGCCCCTTGGCCTTCTGCTCGAGCATCTCGAGGAAGCCGCGCTCGAACTGCAGGTTGGCGAAGCACGGACGGCACTTCTGCAGGTGCTTGGTGATCTTGTCTTCGAGCTCGGGCGTGAGCTCCTGCTTGAGGTAGTCGTGCAGAAGCGCCAGCGCTTCCTGGCAATTTGGGCCACCGGCCATCAGCGTGTTCCCCGCATGCTAGGGTTTGGCCGGCGCTCGGTCCCGCGCCCGGATGTAGCCCATTTCGACCGCGTGGTCGTAGAGAGCCTCCTGGAGCTGCCGTCGCGCGCGGAACAAACGGGACTTGACTGTCCCGACCGGAACGCCGAGGACTTCCGCGATCTCGGCGTACGGCAAATTTTCGATGTCGCTCAGCACCAGCACCTCGCGGAATTCTTCGGGAAGGGCGTCGATCGCGTTGAGGACCTTGGCGTCCACGATCTGCGAAAAGAAGGCACCCTCGGGATCTTCGTCCTGTGCCGCTCTGAACGCGGCGTGCGGCTCGACTGCCTCGAGGTCCATCGGGATCGGCTCCCGCTGCCTGCGGCGGTAGTCGTTGATGAACGTGTTCCGCAAGATCGTGAACAGCCAGCTCCGGATGTTGGTTCCGGGCTGAAAACGCTGCCAAGACCGGAAGGCCTTGAGGACCGTATCCTGGACCAGGTCTTCCGCTCTGCTTGGATCGGTGGTGAGCCGGAGGCCGAGCCGGTAGAGGCTGTCGAGCTGGGGAAGCACCTCCGCCTCGAACGCACTCCGGTCGGCTGCGGGGTCGGTCATTACGCAATGTTCCTGCGGGCATGGCCCTGCGCAAGGACCCCTGGATGGCCCGGCGTCGTTCGGCTATGTTCCGCCCCGTCCCGCAGTTCCGGAACCGCCCCCGCATCCATATCCGTGCCCGAATCCGCGCCGATCCCCGCGTTCCTCCCGCTGAGCCTCTTGGAAGCGCTCCGCAACCTCGACACGCCGGTCGAGGATGGGCTCGAGGTGCTGGCGAAGGACATCGTGTCCCGCCGCCTCGGCCTCAGCGACACCGTCGCCGCGCAGATCGACCGATACCGCCAGGCCGCCGACCGGGAGGGCGCGGTCACCGAGGACGAGCTGGTCTCGGTCCTGCGCCTGGTCGGGCGCCGGCCGGACGCACCGTTGGTCTTCGCGGACGCCGGACGCCGAGCTGCGCGCTACGCCGTCCGCGTGAGCGGCGGAGCCAGGACGCTCGCCAAGGTGTCGCCGACGGCACTGGGGCAGCGGCTCGCGCGCCGAGCCGCGCGGCGCCTGGCGACGACGTACTTTCGGGGGGAGCTGGCGGCCAGAAGTCCGGAGCCGGAGGTGCGCATGATGCGGCCGCTCTCCATCAGCGCGATTGCGGACGGCAGCGCCTGCCCGTTCTACGGCGCGGCGTACGGTGAGCTGCTCCGAACACTCGTGGGTTTCGAGGGCACGATGGTGCACGAGTATTGCGAGGGCCGGGGCGACCAGGCATGTCTCTGGCGCGGCCATCGGGCCGGAGACTACGAATGAAACCACTCGCCGATCTCGACCGCGCCGCTTTGCGGGCCGCGCTCGACGAAGCGGGCGCCGACGCGTGGCTCATCTACGATTTCCGGGGAGTCAACCCGGTCGCGGCCCGCGTGCTCGGCGTCGGCGGCATGGGGACGCGTCGTCTGTTCGTGCTGCTGCCGGGTGACGGCGAGCCGGTGGCGGTCGCCCACCGCATCGAGCTGCAGGGCATCCAAGACTTTCCCGGACGGGTCGTGCCTTATGCGCGCTGGGAGGAGCTGCACGCGGCGCTCCGCCCGCTGGTGCAGGGACGCACGGTGGCGATGGAGGTGTATCCCGAGGACGCCGTTCCGTATTTGGACCGCGTTCCATACGGTGTCGTGGAACTAGTGCAGCGCCTCGGCGCGCGTGTCGTTCCCTCGGGTCCGCTCGTCTCCCGCTTTGCCGCGCGCTGGAATGCCGCGGAAATCGCCGGACATGTCGCCGCGGCGGAAACGATCGCCGCGGTCGCTCGCGCTGAGATGGCCCGAGTCGTTCGCTCGCCGGGCACGACGGAGTCCGCCGTGCAGGCCCGAGTGGTCGACGCGCTGCGCCAACACGGCTTGGCCTTCGATCATCCGCCAATCGTCGCGTTCGGGGCCAACGCCGCAAATCCGCACTACGAGCCCGTCGCGGGCCGGGACGCGACCCTCGGCGCGGAACAGGTCGTCTTGCTCGACCTCTGGGGCGCACCGGACGCCGGGATATCCGCCGACCAGACGTGGATGGGTTTCGCCGGGGCCAAGCCACCGGCGCGGGTGCGGGAGGTTTGGACCGCGGTGCGCGACGCGCGGGACGCGGCCATCATGGTCATCCGGGATGCGGCCCGCGCCGGCCGGCCGGTGGCGGGGTTCGAGGGCGACCGGGCGGCGCGGGATGTGATCGAGCGGGCGGGACTCGGGCAGTGGTTCGTGCATCGAACCGGGCACTCCATCGACCGCGACCTCCACGGGTCCGGCCCCCATCTCGACGACTACGAGACGCACGACGACCGTCCGCTGGGCCCGGGCCTGGGCTTCTCCGTGGAGCCCGGCGTGTACCTGCCCGGCGAATTCGGTATTCGGAGCGAGGTGAACATGTATTGGGGACCCAACGGACCCGAGGTCACGCCCCGCGAACCCCAGCGCGAGCTGATCACCGCGACGGCATGAGGTGATGCGCGTCCTTCTCGCCGCGGCGCTCAGCGCCGCGAGTCTTCTGCCCCCGCTACCCGGGCAGACCGGCGAGCAGCTCGCGCTTCGAGCGGTACGATTCTACCGGGCCGATCATCACCGC
>DATHMJ010000310.1:0-5886 GCA_035487215.1 Gemmatimonadales bacterium | reverse complement strand
CGAGGCGGAGTGGCTGGCCGGCCTCATCAAGCAGGCGGTCGGGGTGTAAGGGGATGCGGGGACGCCGGAAGGGCTACTGCGCGGCGCTCCGGCGTGACCGGAGCGCCGCCTGCCTACATCAGGTTAGGTCACGACGGCGGTCGAGTTGCGTAGCACCGGGGCCACGCTCAGCGCGATCTGGCTGCCCGGTTGAATCGTGAGCTTCCCACTATTGAAGGCCCCCGGTGCGCCGATCGGGGCAACCAGCAGAGAAACTCCATTGGCCGGGCCGATGCGATCCCAGGGGATCTCGAAGCTGCCGGACGACTGCGACACCACGGTCCCGAGGCGCTGGCGCACGCCATTCACGACCGCGAAGACGTCTACGTCGTTGAGGTTCTGGTTCTGAACCGTCACCAGGATGTTTGCCTGTGGAGTCCCCAGCTCCGGAAGCGGCGGGGGATTGTGCGAACAGGCTGCCAGCCCGGTGGCAAGCAACACAGCTGTAAGACTCGGCCCGAGCGAACGGCGGGCGTGAAGTATCTGCATCAACATGACCTCCCTCACAGAACAGGTTTGACGCCAACTTAGAGTCCGGTACAGCAACCAGCCACCATTACTTAAGGCTACCCCGGCGCTGCTGGCCGAGGGGCGCGGCGTACCGTAAGATTCCCGCGTGACTTCCGCTGTCCCGCTTCCCCGTGCGTCGGAACTGGTCGCCGTCATCATGGGCGGCGGGGCCGGGACCCGTCTCTTCCCGCTCACCAAGGACCGCTCCAAGCCGGCGGTCCCGCTGGGCGGGAAATACCGCCTCGTGGACATTCCCATCAGCAACTGCATCAACTCCGACATTCGGAGAATCTTCGTCCTCACGCAGTACAATTCGAGTTCGCTGCATCGCCATATCCAAGAGAGCTACCGCTTCGACCAGTTTTCGCCGGGCTTCGTCGAGATCCTGGCTGCGCAACAGACCCCGGATCGGATGGATTGGTATCAGGGCACCGCGGATGCGGTCCGGCAGAACCTGATCCATCTCGCGAACTATCCCCACCGCTTCGTGCTCATTCTGTCGGGCGACCAGCTGTACCGCGTCAGCTTTCGCTCGCTCATCGCGCGGCATGTGGCGACTGGTGCGGAAGTCACCATTGCCACGTTGCCCGTCCGGCCCGAGTCGGCCCGCGCCTTCGGCATCATGCAAGTGGCGGCCGACGGACGAATCGTCCGCTTCGTGGAAAAGCCGACCGATCCCGCCGTGCTGGCCTCGCTGCGCGTCGAATGGGCCGGCTTTGGCGACGTGGAGCAACCGGTCGATCCCGACTGCCTGCTGGCCTCGATGGGGATCTATCTCTTCGACCGGGACGTGCTGGCCGACGCGCTTGTGGGCGACGAGGCGGACTTCGGCAAGCACGTCATTCCCAAGCTGATAGGAAGCCGGCGGGTGTACGCCTACCTCCACCAGGGATACTGGGAGGACATCGGTACCATTCGATCCTTCTATGAAGCCAACCTGGACCTGTGCGAGCCGGTTCCCAAGTTCAATTTCTACGACGCGATGGCGCCCGTGTTTACGCATGCGCGGTACCTTCCGCCAACCAAGATCATCAAGAGTCGCATCGAGCGATCGGTCATTGCCGACGGTTGCATCATCAACGACGCCACGATCGAGCATGCGTTAATCGGCGTGCGCAGCCGCATCGAGGCCGGCGCGGTGGTACGCGACGCTCTCGTGATGGGGCACGACTACTACGAGACGCCGGATCGGGTGCAGGCGGGGGCGCCCCCGATGGGCATCGGTCACAACACCGTCATCGAACGGACGATCGTCGATAAGAACGCGCGCATCGGCGACAACGTCAGGATCACCCCCGACGGGAAGACCCCCGATCTCGACGGGCCCAACTTCTACGTGCGCGATGGAATCGTAGTGATCCCCAAGAACGCTGTGGTCCCCGACGGAACGGTCATCTGAGGACTCCTGCCGAACCCATGCCAATGATCCGCCACATCCTCGTTGCGTTCGCTTGCCTCGTCCCGGCTTCTCTCGCTGCGCAGAAGCCGGCCCAGCCCAAGGACTCCGCCGCGGTCAAGCCGGCCCCGGCAAAAGGGGAGCAGTGGGTGACCCGCCACAGTCTCCTGATCGGTGGCAAGCCCGTGAGCTACACGGCCACTGCAGGCACCTTGATCGTGCGGAACGCGGCCGATACCGCCGTCGCCAGCATCGGGTACGTGGCGTACATCCGGCAGGATGTAAAGGATCCGGCCCAGCGTCCGATCACCTTCGCGTACAACGGCGGCCCGGGCTCGTCGTCCGTATGGCTGCACATGGGCGCGCTCGGACCGCGGCGGGTGGTGGCATCGGACGGTGGCCAGACCCCGCCGCCGCCGTATCGGGTCGTGGACAACGGGTCCAGCGTGCTGGATCGCACCGACCTGGTCCTGATCGATCCCGTGGGAACCGGGCTCAGCCACGCGGTGGGCGAGAAGAAGGACAAGGATTTCTGGGCAGTGGATCCCGATATCGAGTCGCTCTCGTGGTTCATCAAGCAGTTCGTCACGGAGAACGGCCGGTGGAATTCCCCCAAGTACTTGCTGGGCGAGAGCTATGGCACGACCAGGTCTGCGGGAATCGTGGACTACCTGCAGACCCGTGAGGACATGGCATTCAACGGCGTGGTGCTCGTTTCAGTGGCCCTCGATCTTCAGGCCATATTCGGCGCGCCGGGCAACGACCGCCCGTACCCTCTCTTCGTGCCGTCGTTCGCGGCCACGAGCTTCTACCATCGGGTGCTGCCATCCCAGCCGTCCGATCGCGACGCGTTTCTCTCCGAAGTCAGGAGCTGGGCGCTGGGTCCGTACACCACGGCGCTCATGAAGGGCGACGCCCTCCCGCCCGCCGAGCGCCAGGCCGTGGTCGAGAAGCTGCATGAGTACACGGGCCTCTCACAGGCGTACATCGACAAGGCCAACCTGCGCATTGCCGAGGGCGAGTACACGCAAGAGCTGCTGCGCGAGCATCGCGAGACAGTGGGCCGGCTCGACTCCCGCTACGTCGGGGTCACGTTCGATCCGCTGGCCAAAGAGGCCCAGTACGATCCGCAGTCGGCGAGTATCAGCGCGGCCTACACTGCCGCGTTCCTCGACTACTACCATCGCGAGCTGAACGTGCCCGCGGACCGAGCGTACACCGTGACGGCGCTCGCCTACCAGACCTGGGACTGGAAGCATCAGGTTCCGAACCAGGGGACCCAGCCGATGGTGAATACGGGGCCCGACCTCGCCCACGCACTTGGCTTCAACCCCGGTCTGCGGGTGCTGGTCCTGAACGGTGTGTACGACCTCGCCACGCCCTTCCTCGCCACCGAATACATGATGGATCACCTCCATCTTCCGCCCGCCCTCAAGCCCCACGTCGTCATGAAGTACTACGACGCGGGCCACATGATGTATCTCAACGAGCAGGCCCTCGCCCGCATGAAGGCCGACGTGGCCGCATTCATCGACTCGACCACGCGCGCCTCCGCCGGCGGCTGATGCGCATCGCAATCTTCGGCGTCGGTGGTGCCGGCGGGTATTTCGGAGCGAGGCTCGCCAAGGCTGGCGAGGAAGTGGTTTGGATCGCGAGGGGCGCTCAGCTCGAGGCCCTCCGGACGCGCGGCCTTCGTGTGGAGAGCGTCGACGGCGACTTCACCCTGGGTCCCCTCCCCGCGAGCGATGATCCGGCCCACTTTGGGCCCGTCGACGCCGTCCTGCTCGGCGTCAAGGTGTGGCAGATACGGGAAGCGGCGGCGGCGATGCGGCCGCTGCTGGGCGCCGACACGTTCGTCGTGCCGCTGCAGAATGGCGTCGAGGCCGCGGGAGACGCGAATGGGGTGCTCGGGGACGAGCGGGCCGTGGGAGGGGTGGCCAAGATCTTTTGCTTCCTGGTCGAGCCTGGACACCTGCGGCGGCCGGGCGGGCCGGCGGCGATCACCGCCGGTGAGCTGGACAACCGCCCCAGCGATCGGCTGAGGCGCTTCCGCGCGGCGCTCGAGCACGCGGGGCTGGGCGCCGAGGCTCCCGCCGACATCCATGCCGCGCTCTGGGAGAAGTTCCTCTTCGTCGCGTCGGCCGGCGGACTCGGCGCGGTGACGCGCGCGCCCATCGGGATCGTGAGAACGGTGCCCGAGACGCGCGCGCTGCTCGTTCGCGCCATGGAGGAAATCCACGCGGTGGCCCGCGCGCGCGGCATCCGGCTCACGGACGACGTCGTGAGCCGGACGCTCACCTTCATCGACTCGCTGCCGCCTGCCGGCACCGCCTCCCTGCAGCGCGATTTGGCCGCGGGCCGCCGATCAGAGCTGGATTGGTGGAGCGGCGCCGTCTCACGGATCGGCGCGGAGGCCGGAGTAGCCACCCCGGTTCACACGTTCATCTACCACGCCATGCTGCCCACGGAGCTTCGGGCCCGTGGGGCAATCACCTTCCCGCCGGACGTCTGACCGCCCCGCATCTCGCCGCTCGGGCTTGCGGAAGACCAGTCTCGGCGCCCCGTGAATCCGGGGGGCGGCCGAGAGATCCCTCACGGACGCAACCAGTTACCACGCGCCGCACGGAACTTGCCGCCCGGGGAGCAAGTCACCCGCATTGCGGAGGTCCGATGCCATCGCGTCCTGTCTCCATTGTCTCGCTCGCCGCCGCCGCCGCCGCGCTCTCCGCGTGCTCGGGGCCGAACAGGTACAGCCAGCCCGAGCCGCGCCTCACCAAGGCCCCCGTGGGCGCGGAGACCCTGGCGATTCCGCCGGGACAGCTTCCTCCCCCGGGGGAGTGCCGGCTCTGGTTCCCGGGGCGGCCACCCGGTCGCCAACCCAAGGCGCGCGCCTGCTCTGAAGTCGAGTCGGCGGCTCCGGCGGGTGCGTGGGTGTTGTACCGCCCATCCCAGGATCGCCGAGTGGTGCATGTGCGGTACCTCGACGAGCGCCGTGATGGCGTGGTCGTCTGGATCCGGGTTTTCGATGCCTCCAGTGGCGCCTTCATCCGCGACGTGAAGGGCTGATCCGCGCGGACGCCTCTCGCTTCAACGCCGCAGCACCCCCTCCTCGTACTGTCTCATGGCCGGCCCACGGCGACTCTCGCAAAGAGAGCCGCCCGGGGCCGTGGCCTCCTGTTTACGACTATCGGAGGTGGGTATGCGCTTTCCTAGCTTCCTTCTGCTCGCGGCAGGCGTCGCGTTTGCGACCGCGGGCTGCAACAGCACCACGGCTCCTTCGGCCGATCTGACGGGGACGTACGGCCTCGTCTCCGTTCAGTTCGGCACGGGCGCCGCGCTCCTGGTGCCACCGACCGAGGAGGGAAGCTTTGCCCTCTCCGCAACCACGTACAACCTGACCTTGACCGGCTCTGTACCGGAGACGGACGCCGGTACCTACACAGCCACCGGCACCAGCTGGAGCGAGGTTTCTTCGACTACCGCGCAGACGTACACCGGCACCTACGCTCTCAGCGGATCGATCCTCACCATTACCACGGTGCAGCAGGGCGTCACCGTCGTCGCGGTTTGGCAAAAGCTGACCTGACCCCCCGGCGTGTCCGGAATATCTTTCATTCCCTCGACGGCACGCAGCCGGCGAGTCAGGACATCGCGATCGTGAAGGCAAGGGCGGCCGCGAGGTTCAAGCGCCCGACCAAGGCGCTAGAAGACGTCATCGCCGGTGGAGTGAGCGGGATGGCCTCGGCCGAGGGCGGGATCGTGGCGGCCGCGGCGTTGGCAGCCCTCGAGCGCTGACTATCCCGGCTTGGGTGCCGCCTTCGACTAACCAACATCTCCGTGTACATGCGCGTTGAATGACTGGCGTTGGTGAACCGCGCGGGGTACGGTAAACCCGTTGCGGGCCGGCTCAAGCCTGGTGCCTGCCGGCACCGCTGTGCCGC
>DATHMJ010000309.1:0-3552 GCA_035487215.1 Gemmatimonadales bacterium | reverse complement strand
CCGACGGACGAGCGGGGCCTGCTCGCGCTGCCGGAGGTAGGCTCGAAGATGGACCGGGAAGTGCGCAAGACGCTCCGCGACCTGGCACAGTTCGAGATCCCGAAGAAGCTGCTGCTGGTCCCGACCGACTTCAGCCTGGAGAGCGGGGAGCTGACGCCGACGCTCAAGGTGAAACGCCGGGTCGTCGAGCGGAACTACGCCAATCAGATCGAGGAGCTGTACCGGGACTAGCGCCGCGCAGCCACCCAATGGCCCTCGGCGCTCGCGAGCAGCTCGAGCTCCGGCAACGCCGGCTCCGGCCCCTGTCCCACCACTCTCAGCCCCGGGAGCGTCGCCCGCGCGGCCTCGCGCACCCAATGCCCATCCGCCGACACCTCGGCGCCAAGCACCACGCCGCGAAGCGTCCTCGCCCTGAGCGGGATGAGCGGCGCGCGGACCACGCTCAGCGCGGGAGCCGCGTCGGCGACGCCGGCGGGCGGATTCACGCCGACGAGCGCCACGCCCGCGAGCGCGTCCGATAGTCCCCGCCACGCTTCGACCGCACTGCCGACCAGCGCCGCGTAGCCGCCCGGGCCGGCGAGCCCCAGCAACACGTGCATGGCGGCGGGCGTCAGCGACGTTGGGCCCGAGGCGCTGGGCGGCGGCCCGCCCAATTCCGCGATGCCGTCCGTGACGGCGTACGTGCGGCCGCACACCGGACAGCCGAGGCGACCGGCCAGCACCGATCGGTCGACGATCCGATCGGGCAAAAGCACGAGATATTGCTCGGGATGATCCGCCGGGCAGCGGAGATGGTCGGTCAATTCGATGAACAGGGAGCTCCCCAGCTTCCTTACAGGGCCGGATTCAGTCGGAGCCAGTCGACCTGCACGTTCGGCGGGCGGGTGGCGACGAAGAGAATGGCCTCGGCGACGTCCGCCGGGCGAAGCATCGCGTGTCGCGGCACGAATCCGGGCCGGTTGTCCGGATCGACCGCATCCCAGAGCGCGGTGTCGGTCGGCCCGGGCGACACCAGCGTGCAGCGCACGCCCGTCCCCCGATACTCCACGGCGAGCGTCTCGTGCAAACCGCGGAGGCCGTACTTGGTCGTGGAGTAGATCGTGTTCTCGGGGAACGCCACGTGATCCGCGATGCTGCCGACCGTGACCAGCAGTCCGCTCCCCCGAACACGCATCGGCGGCAGAAACCCGCGCGCGAGCGCGAACGGTCCGACCAGGTTCACGGCGAGATGCCGCTCGAGCTGCGACGGATCCGCCTGCTCGAACGGGATCCGATCGAATATCCCCGCGTTGTTGACCACGATATCGGGCGTGCCCAAGCGGGTCAGCACGTCCTCCGTGAGCCGGGCGACCGCCGCCGGGTCACTCATGTCGCAGGGGATGTCGTGGACGCCGTCGTGCGTCCCCGGGGTGAAGCTCCGTGCCACCCGGACGACCCGAGCGCCGGCTGCGCCGAACGCCGCAGCCACGGCGGCGCCGATTCCACGCGACGCGCCGGTGACGATCGCGAGGCGGCCGGCGAGGGCGCTCACTCCGACGGATGGTTGTGCGCTAAGCGGAGAAATTCGTCGCGCGTCTTCGAGTCGTCTCGGAAGATGCCGCGCAAGGCGCTGGTGACGGTGCGTGAGTTCTGCTTCTGCACACCGCGCATCATCATGCAGAAGTGCGCGGCCTCGATCACGACCCCGACGCCATGCGGGCGGATCACGTCCATCACGGCGTCGGCGATCTCATCGGTCAGCCGCTCCTGCACCTGCAGCCGGCGGGCGAACACGTCGACGATGCGGGCGACCTTGGACAGGCCCATGATCTTGCCGTTGGGCACGTAGGCCACGTGCGCGCGGCCGAAGAATGGCAGGATGTGGTGCTCGCAGAGGGAGTACAGCTCGATGTCCCGCACCATGATCATGCTCTGGTGCGATTCCTCGAATACGGCATCGCCCACCGCGTCGGCGACGGTCTGACCGTAGCCCTGCGTCAGGAAGCGAAGTGAGCCCTCGACCCGCTCGGGCGTCTTGACGAGGCCCTCGCGCGTCGGATCTTCGCCCAGCCCTTCGAGGATGCGCCGCACCCACTCGGCCAGCGGGGGCTCACCACTACGGGACCGGCTCGCGGCGTCAGCCGCCTTCGTACTCGACATAGTTGCGGGGGGTCTCCCAGAGCCGGAGGCGGAGATGAAGGCCGGGAGGAATCGCCGGGCACAGTTGGCGCCACGTGACGACGGCGATATTCTCCGCGGTGGGGTTGAGGTCGGTGAACCAGGGAACGTCCACGTTCAGGTTCTTGTGGTCGAAGTGACGAATGACGCGCTCCTCGACCAGCTTCTGCAGCACCGTCAGATCGAAGACGTAGCCGGTGTCGGGCTCGATCTCGCCCTCGACCGTCACGTCCAAATCGTAGTTGTGGCCGTGGAAGTTCGGGTTGGCGCATTTGCCGAACGTCGCCCGGTTCCATTCGTCCGGAAACTTCGGGTTGTAGAGACGGTGCGCGGCATTGAAGTGCACGCGTCGCGTTACGCTGCATCTCGCCATCCAGGCCTCAGGAACAGGGCTCAAGGGAAGAGAGCCCCACCCCGGGGCGCCGTCAAGCGCAGCGTGTCGGCGGGGGTCGAGACACAATCGCCGACCCCGGAGGATCGGCGACTGTGGAGTATTGGAACGGCAACGGAGAGGTTTATTGAAGCCCAATGAGAAAGCTTGGCACCCTCACCATGACGTCTGTCTTCCCCCGGGGGGCATGACATCGGCCACAGCATGTGGGTCCATCACTGGACCTGTTGGCTCAATAACGGTGTCCCCGCTGCCGTACCGCCCCCAAGATAGGAATGCGCGCGGATACCGTCAACGGTTTTGAGGAGTCCCGATGAGAACCGCGACACTCGTGCTCGCAATTGTCTCCCTGGTGCTGTGGGTCGTGCTGCTGCGCACGTTGCCGCCGAACGGGTGGCTGCATGTGCCGCTCGCCGTGGGAGTGACGCTGCTCGTGCGGTGGATCGCGACGGGAGACGGCGTCCCGGGAAAGCCATGAGCCTCCCCGCTCTCGGCTGAGTGCCCGTCGGCTCAAATTTCCCAGTTGGACAGCACGATCCCGGCCTTGGGCACCGGCGGTGCGTAGCCGTGGAGCATCATCCGCAGATCGGTCCAGTGGACCCGGAACCCCTGCTCTACCAGCCGAAGATACGCGTCGGAGAATACGCTCTGGCAGCGGATGGCGAGCCGGCGCACACGCTCGACGTGCGCGGCCCGCTGCACCGCGTCGATCACGCGCACGAAGTCTTCCAGGTTGCGCGCCACCAGCTTGAGGACCCGCACTTCGTCCTTGGGGCGTCCCGCCGCCAGCGGCGCCGAGTGCCAGAGCGCAAAACCGCTCAGCGCGCCGTCGCGATGGATCAGGCAGGTGTCACCGATCCGAAGCTCGTGCGTGAGCGTCAGCTCCCGAGTGAAATCGGTTCCTGGCGCCAGCTCCTCGAGCAATCGCCGGCACTGCTCCACGAGCGCGGGCATCTCGCCCCCCGCGCCGGACATCAGCTGGCCGAATTCGGGCGGGCGCTTCC
>DATHMJ010000308.1:0-18541 GCA_035487215.1 Gemmatimonadales bacterium | reverse complement strand
AAGGCGGGCGGGATCAAGGTCTGCACCAGCGAAGACGAAGTGCGCCAGGCCGCCAAGAGCTTGCTGGGCAAGCGGCTCGTGACCCACCAGACCGGACCGGAGGGACGGGTCGTCCATCGGCTCTATGTCGAGGCCGCCGTGCCGATCGAGCGGGAGATCTACGTGGGCCTCGTCCTCGATCGAAAGAGCGAGCGCATCATGGTCGTCGCGGCCCCGCACGGCGGCGTGGAGATCGAGGAGATCGCCAAGGACTCGCCCGATACGATCATCCGGGCGGTGGTCGAGCCGGCGGTCGGAATCACGCCTTTCCAGGCACGGGAGATCGCCTTCGCGCTCGGTCTCGACGCGGGCCAGGTCAACCGCTGCGCCACCGCGCTGCTCGGTTGCTACCGCGCGTTCCGCGATCTCGACGCCACCATGGTGGAGATCAATCCACTGGTCCTCACCCGCGACGGACAGCTGCTTGCGCTCGATGCCAAGATGACGTTCGACGACAACGCGCTCTTCCGCCGGCCCCAGGTCAGCGAGCTGCGTGACTACGCCGAGGAAGACCCGCGTGAATCGCAGGCGGCGGAGTACGGTATCAACTACGTCGCGCTCGACGGCGAGATCGGCTGCATCGTGAACGGCGCCGGCTTGGCCATGGCGACGATGGACCTGATTCAACACGCCGGCAGCTCGCCGGCGAATTTCCTCGACGTGGGCGGCGGCGCGTCGCCCGAAAAAGTGACCAATGCCTTCCGCCTGGTCTTGGCCGATCCCAAGGTGCGCGCGATCCTGGTCAACATTTTCGCCGGCATCAACCGGTGCGACTGGGTGGCGCAGGGCGTCGTCCAAGCGGTGCGGGAGCTGAAGCCGCCCGTGCCCCTGGTCGTGCGGCTGGCCGGCACCAACGTCGAGGAGGGGCGCCGGATTCTCACGGAGAGCGGGCTCCGGCTCGCGACCGCGGACACACTCACCGAGGCGGCCCAGCGAGTCGTGGCCGCGCTCAAGGCCTCCGGCGCCAAATCCGGGAGCGCGAACGCATGAGCATTCTCATCGACGACAAAACCCGGGTCATCATCCAGGGCTTCACCGGTGACAAGGGCTCCTTCCACGGGAAGGAGATGCTCACCTACGGCACGAATCTGGTGGGGGGCGTCACGCCTGGAAAAGGCGGCACGCGGCACCTCGATCGGCCGGTCTTCAACACGGTCAAGGAGGCCGTGAAGGCCGCGGGGGCGGAGGCGAGCCTCATCTTCGTGCCGGCCGCGTTCTGCGCCGACTCGATCATGGAGGCCGCCGACGCCGGCATTCGCCTGGTCGTGGCGATCACCGACGGGATCCCGGCGCAGGACATGATGATGGTGAAGCGTTACCTGTTCCGGTATTCGCGCGACCGCCGAACGATGTTGGTGGGGCCCAACTGCGCCGGCATCATCAGTCCGGGCAAGGCGATGATGGGGATCATGCCGGGGCACATCTATGCGCGGGGCAAGGTCGGACTCGTGACCCGCTCGGGTACCCTGGGCTACGAGGCCGCTTCGCAGATGAAGGCGCTCGGAATCGGTGTGTCGACCAGCGTGGGCATCGGTGGCGACCCGATCAACGGCAGCTCCTTCGTGGACCTGCTCAAGCTGTTCGAAGAAGACCCCGACACCGAAGCGGTGATGATGATCGGCGAGATCGGCGGTCCGCAGGAGGCGGAGGCCGCACGCTTGTTCCGCGATCACCTGAAGAAGCCGGTGATCGGCTACGTGGCGGGTCTGTCCGCGCCGAAAGGCCGGCGGATGGGTCACGCCGGCGCCATCATCCGAGCCTTCGGCGAGAGCGCCGCGGAAAAGGTGGAGATCATGCGCGAGGCCGGGATGACCGTGGCGTCGAGCCCGGCGGAGCTGGGGACCACCGTCGCCAAGGTGCTGGCCTCGAAGCCGAAGCGCGTAGCGGTGACGACGTGAGCCGGCCGGTCGTCGTGGTCACCCGCCGGCTCCCGTCGGCGGTGGAAGAGGCCGTGGGGCGCGACTTCGACGCCCGTCTCAACCGGGACGACCGCCCGCTCAGCACGGCGGAGCTGCAGGAGGCGCTCCGCACCGCGGACGCGCTGCTGCCGACCGTGACCGACAAGATCACGGCCGACGTGCTCAGCGCCGAGCCGCTCCGGACCAAGATGATCGCAAACTTCGGCGTGGGCTTCAACAACATCGACGTCGTGGCCGCCAAGGCGCGCGGCGTCGCCGTGTCGAACACGCCCGACGTGCTCACCGAGGCGACGGCCGATCTCGCCATGACGCTGCTCCTCATGGTGGCCCGGCGCGCGGGAGAAGGTGAGCGCCACGTCCGGGCCACGCACTGGACCGGCTGGCGTCCCACCCACATGCTTGGCCGGATGGTATCGGGAAAGACGCTCGGCCTGATCGGCATGGGACGGATCGCCCGCGCGGTGGCGCGGCGGGCGCATCACGGCTTTGGGATGCGGGTGCTCTACACCGATCCCTATCCGCCGCCGCCCGAGGTCGCCAAAGAGCTTGGCGCCGAGGCACGCGCGACGATCGAGGAGGTCCTGGCCCAGAGCGACTTCGTCTCGCTCCACTGTCCGGCCACGCCGGAGACGCGGCATCTGATGAGCGGTGTGCGGCTCACGAAGATGAAACCGAGCGCCTATCTGATCAACACGGCGCGCGGCGACGTCGTCGACGAGCAAGCTCTGATCGAGGCGCTCAACAAGGGCTGGCTGGCCGGGGCGGGCCTCGACGTCTTCGAGCGCGAGCCGCAGATCACGTCGGCCCTCCTCAGCATGGAAAACGTGGTGCTGCTCCCTCACCTCGGCAGCGCAACGGAAGAAACGCGGGTCGCCATGGGCATGCGCGCCCTGGAGAATCTCCGGCTGCACTTTGCCGGGGCTCCGCTGCGCGATCGCGTCGCGTGACCCAGGAATCACTTCACTCCTACCTCGTCACCCACCTCCCCGCCTCACGCGACCCGCTGGCCGAGAGGGCGGCGGCATACGCCACCGAAGTCGCCGATCTCCTGTTCAATCAGCTCCTGAGCGTCGTGCGCACCCGCGCGCCCGAGCTGGAGCCCGTCCTTGCCGGGGAGCCGCAAGCCTGGTCCGCGGAGGTCGAGACTCGAGCGCTGCAGGTGCTCGGGATCTGGCTCCAGCTCCTCAGCATCGCGGAGCAGAACGCGGCCATGCGCCGCCGCCGCCAGATCGAGGCCGAGCGGGGGTACGAGGCGCTGCGGGGCACGATGGCACAGGTGGTCCACGATGCCGCGGCCGCCGGCGTGAAGCCGGACGAGCTGCGCCAGCGGCTGCGCGACCTCCGGATCCGGCCCGTGATCACCGCGCACCCCACGGAAGCCAAGCGGGTAACGGTGCTGGAGAAACACCGGCGCATTTACCGCCTGCTGGTGGAGCTGGAGTCGCCCCGATGGACCCCGCGCGAGCGGGCGCAGCTGCAGGAGCAGGTGGGCCAGGAGATCACGCTGCTCTGGATGACCGGCGAGCTGCGTCTGGAAAAGCCGACGGTGGAGCAGGAGGTCTTCTGGGCCCTCCACTTCTTCAACGAGACGCTCTTCGAGGCCGTCCCCCAGCTCCACGACAAGCTCGACCGGGCGCTCGCCGAATCCTATCCCGGCGAGACGTTCGACCTGCCGCCGTTCTTCCAGTTCGGATGCTGGGTCGGTGGCGACCGAGACGGCAATCCGTTCGTCTCCAACGAGGTCACCCGCCGCTCGCTGTTCGAGTACCGCCTGGCCGCCGTGCGGCGCTATCGCCAGCGGCTGAGCGTACTCATTCGCACCCTCAGCATCAGCGAGCGGGCGGTGACGGTCTCGGGGGAATTTCGCAAACAGCTGGATCGGCTCCTCGCGGCGAGCGGCGACGCGGCCGGCCTGGCCGCCCGAAATCCCGGCGAGGTGTTCCGGCAGTTCCTGGCGTGCGTGCTCCGTCGCTTGGATGCGACGCTGGTCGCGGCCGAGCGCTACCAGGTGGAGCCGGACGAAGGCGGGTACGCCGCCGCGGAGGAGCTGGTCAGCGACTTGCGCACGCTGGAGCGGGGGCTTGCCGATGCTGCCGGGTCGTCGATCGCGAAGAATCTGGTACGGCCCATCCGTCGCGAGGTCGAGCTGTTTCGGTTCAGCGTGGTCCGGCTCGATCTCCGGGAAAACACCACCAAGCTCAACCAGGCCCTCGGGGCGCTCTGGCGACTCGGATCCGGCGCGACCGGCGACCCGCCCGATCCCAGCTCGGCCGAGTGGTCGCGCTGGATCCAGGCCGAGCTGGCTCGTCCGCAGCGGGGCGAATCGGTGCTGCCCGCCGACGCCGCCGAGACAGCCGGCATGTTTCGATTGGTGGCCGAGCTGCGCGAGCGGGTCGATCGCGAGGCTTTCGGGAGCTTCGTTCTCAGCATGACGCACTCGGTGAGCGACATCCTGGGGGCGTATCTGCTGGCCAAAGAGGGTGGACTCTTTCCCGACACGGCGCGAGTGGAGCGTTGCGTGTTGCCGATCGTTCCTCTCTTCGAAACCATCGACGATCTCCGCCGGGCGCCCGCCATCATGCGGGAGCTGCTCGCGGTGCCAGTCGTGCGGCGGAGCGTGCGAGAGCAGGGCGGGGTGCAGGAAGTGATGATCGGCTACTCCGACTCGAACAAAGACGGAGGCTACTTCGCGGCCAACTGGGAGCTGTACAAGGCGCAGGTGAAGCTCACCCGCCTGGGCGAGGAGCTGGGGACGCCGATCGCCTTCTTCCATGGGCGCGGCGGCTCCGTGAGCCGAGGTGGGGCACCGACCGGCCGCGCGATCGCGGCGCAACCGGCCGGCTCGATCAACGGGCGGTTCCGGCTTACGGAGCAGGGAGAGGTCGTGTCGTTCAAGTACGCGAACCGGGGCACGGCGGCGTACCAGATCGAGCTGCTGGCCTCCAGCGTGCTCGAGCATTCGCTCAAGTCGCAGAAGGAGCAAGCGCTGGTTCCGGTTGGCGAGTTCGACGAGGCGATGGAAGCCATCTCCGGCGCGTCGATGGCGGCGTATCGGCGTCTCATCGATCACCCGATGCTGCTGCCGTACTACCAGATGGCCAGCCCGCTGGAGGAGATCTCGCTGCTCAACCTCGGCTCCCGGCCCGCCCGGCGATTCGGAGCGCGGACCATCGGCGACCTGCGCGCGATTCCCTGGGTCTTTGCCTGGACCCAGAACCGCCACTTCGTGCCCGGCTGGTACGGAATGGGAAGCGGCCTCGAGACCTTCCTGCAGGTACGCGGGACGCGCGGCGAGACCCTGCTCCGGCGGATGTTCCGGGACTCACGGCTCTTCCGCCTGATCGTGGACGAAGTCGAGAAGACGCTCAGCCAAGTCGATCTGGGGATGGCTCGTGAGTTCGCAGGACTGCACCCCGATCCGGCCGTGCGAGAAACTGTCTTTGGGCTGATCGAGGGGGAGTACCATCGCACCGTCGAAACGGTGCTGCGCGTGAGCGAAGGCGGGACGCTGGCGGCCCGATTCCCGCGGTTCCTCCGGAAGCTGGCGCGCCGGCTGCCGGCCATCGACCAGGCAGGTCGGCTCCAGATCGATCTGCTTCGCCGCTACCGCGCCGCGGAAGGCGAGGACGACCGGAACGATGCGCTCCAGCGCCTGCTCTTGTCCATCAACTGCGTGGCCGCGGGCTTCGGCGCGACGGGCTAGTCAGCGCTCGACCGCTTTCCCCCGTTTCCGGTCGACTTTCACGCGGAGCTGCCCGCAGGCTGCATCGATGTCGAGGCCCCGGCTTCGGCGCACCGACGCCTCGACCCCCTGATTCGCCAGCCGATCGCGGAAGGCGCGGATGCGCGAAGGGGGCGCCGGCATGAGTCCCGGCGCACCGCCAGGATGGAGGGGGAGCAGGTTCACCAGCGCACCGAGCTCTCTGGCCAGTCGGGCCAGGGCATCGGCATCGGCGTCGGTGTCGTTCTTCCCGGCGATCAGCACGTACTCGAACGTCACCCGCTTTCGGAATTTCTCGGCTGCCTTCAGCACCGCCGCCAGGTCGTACTTCTTCTCGATCGGCATCAGGTCCAGACGCCGCCCGGCGGTGGGTGCGTGCAGGGAAATCGCCAGTCGGAACTGCTCGGGGCGCCCGGCCAGCTCCGCCATCCCCGGCAGGATCCCCACGGTGGACACGGTGATGTGCCGGGCGCCGATCCCGAGCCCGTCGACATGGTTGAGGATGGTGAGCGCGTCGCTCACCGCTGGCCAATTGAGCAACGGCTCGCCCATGCCCATGAATACGATGTTGGTCGGCTTGTCGCCCGGGTTGCCCAGTGCGATCTCCCGGGCCTGCCCGGCGATCTCGAAGGGTGTCAGGTTCCGGCGGAAGCCCATCTGGCCGGTCGCGCAGAAGACGCATCCCAGCGCGCAACCGGCCTGAGACGAGACGCAGAGCGTTCGCCGCTTGCCGGTGGGGATGAGGACCGACTCGATCGCCTCGCCGTCGGCCAGCCGCCAGAGGTACTTGCGGGTGCCGTCACTCGACTCCTGGACGGTGTCGGCCGCCAGCCTTGGGAGGGGCAGCTCCAGCTCCAGGTCGCGCCGCAGCGCCGAGGGCACCTCGGTTGCATCGGACCAGGACGCCACCGGCGCCGTCCAGAGGCGGCGGAATAGCTGCCCAGCCCGGTATCCGGGCAGGCCTCGGCCGTCCACCCAGGCCTGGAGCCGCGTGCGGGCGGTGTCGGGCGGGAGGTCGAGGAGCGTGGCGGGGGCGACGGGACGGTGCTGGGTCGGCATGGGCGGAAGATAACGTCGTGTCACCGTCCAATTTGCTAAAATCAAGGGAATGAAGCGATTGCGACCCTTCGTGTGAGGGGTTACGTTTGTCCCATGCGCCACTTGGCCCCATCGTGCTGTTGAGCGAGTTGCTCACGCCCGGGCATGTGGTGGTGCCAATGACCGCAACCGACAAGCAGGAAGCCATCGCAGAATTGGCCCAGCGCCTGGCCGAACGATCCGGCGGGGACTATGCCGACGTGCACCGGGCGGTGGTGCGCCGGGAGCAGGAACTGAGCACCGGTATCGGGTTCGGCGTCGCGATTCCACACGGCCGGTCGCCAACGGTCACCGGGCTGAGCGTCGTGGCCGGGGTGGCGGCGACCCCGGTCGCGTTCGACGCGTTGGACGGCGAGCCGGTCCGGCTCTTTTTCATGATCGTCGGTCCCGAAGCCTCCGCCGGACAGCACGTGAAGATCCTGAGTCGCATCGCGCGCCTGGTCCGGCACGACGACGTGCGGGAGAGCTTGTTGCGCGCCCGTACCCCGGAGGAATTTCAACAGGCCCTCCTGCTGGCCGAAGAGGGCTGAAACACGGCATGACCGCAACCGGACTCCGAACACACCGATGTGGGTCGCTCACTCGCGAGCACGTGGGCACAACCGTCCGTCTGGGCGGCTGGGTGCACCGCCGCCGGGATCTTGGCGGTCTGGTGTTCGTGGACCTGCGCGACCGTGACGGGATCGTGCAGCTGTCCTGCAACCCGCTGTGGACCCCTCCCGAGGTCATGGAGCGCGCCGCCGGACTCGGCGCCGAAACGGTGATCCTGGCGACCGGCACCGTAACCCTCCGTCCCGAGCCGGCCCGCGATCCCGATATGGTCTCCCGCGAGGTGGAGGTGCACGTCACCGCCATCGAGGTGGTTGGCCCGGCGGCGACGCCGGTGATTCCGGTCGCGCGCAAGGAAAAGGAAGACCTGCCCGCCGAGGAGCTGAGGCTCCGCCATCGCGTGCTCGATCTTCGGCGGCCGGAGCTTCAACGCAACATGGTTCTCCGGCACCGGCTCACGCAGGCCGCGCGCCGCTACTTCGACGGGCTCGGCTTCCTGGAGATCGAGACGCCGATTCTGACGAAGCCCACCCCGGAGGGCGCGCGTGACTATCTCGTGCCGAGCCGAGTGCATGCGGGCGAGTTCTTCGCGCTGCCCCAGTCGCCGCAGATCTACAAGCAACTGTTGATGGTGGCGGGGTTCGATCGCTACTTCCAGATCGCGCGCTGCTTTCGGGACGAGGACCTTCGGGCGGACCGGCAGCCCGAGTTCACCCAGATCGACGTCGAGGCGTCGTTCATCACGCTCGAGGACGTGCTCGGATTCGGCGAAGGGATGGTACAGGCGCTCTGGGCCGAGGCCGGGCACCAGGTGCCATTGCCGCTCGAGCGCCTCCGCTACCGCGACGCCATGGAGCGCTTCGGCACCGACAAGCCGGACCTCCGGTACGGCCTCGAGATCTTCGACGCGACCGACGTGTTCCGTGGCACCGACTTCGGGGTCACCCGGTCGGCCATCTCGGCGGGCGGACGGGTGCGGGGTATTCGCATCCCAGGCGGCGCCAGCCTCAGTCGGAAACAGGTGGACGAGCTGGAAGCCGGGGGCCGGTCCCTCGGCGCCGCGGGGTTGCTTCGGCTCAAGCGGAGCGGGGACGCCCTCGAGGGTCTCGCGGCCAAGTTTCTTGGGCCGGATGCCGCCAAGCGCCTGGGTGTGAACGACGGCGACCTGGTTCTCCTCGTCGCCGCGCCCGACCACATTTCAAGTCCGGCGCTTGACCGCGTCCGCCAGGACGCCGCCACTCTCATGGGGCTGGTGCCTGCGGGGGTGAACCGGTTCGTCTGGATCGTCGACTTCCCGCTCTTCGAGCGTGACCCGGAGAGTGGGGCGCTGAGCTCGGTGAACCACCCGTTCACCGCGCCGAACCCCGACGATCTGCACCTGCTGGATACCGCGCCGGAACAGGTACGTGCCCTGGCTTACGACGTGGTGCTGAATGGGACCGAGCTGGGTGGAGGGAGCTTGCGCATCGCCGATCCGCGGCTTCAGCGTCGGGTCTTCGGATTGCTGGGCATCGCGGATCAGGTGGCGGAGCAGCGGTTTGGATTCTTGCTCGAGGGACTTCGGGAAGGCGCGCCGCCGCACGGCGGGTTCGCCTTCGGGATGGATCGAATCGCGATGGTGCTCGGGGGCGCGGAATCCCTCCGGGACGTGATCGCTTTTCCAAAGACGACCGCCCAGCGCGCGCTGTTCGAGGGCGCTCCGAGTCCCGTCGGGGGCGACGAGCTGCGCGTGCTCCACGTGGCGGTGATTCGTGACGATTGAGGGCAAATGCTGAACGACGACATCACTCAACGACTGTCGACCGAAGGCGCAGACCCGTTGCTCTTCGCCGGCGTCAACGATGCCAACTTGCAGGAGCTCCAGCGGACGCTAGGCGTCCGCGTGTCGCTTCGGGGAGATGCGCTGGCGCTGACCGGGGCGCAGGAGCAGGTGGACCGGGCCACACCGGTCGTGCAGGGACTGCTGGACCTCGCCCGCATGGGCGAAACGGTATCGCCCGAGGACGTGTATCGGCTGGCCGCGGACGGCCCCCCGGCCGACGGCGCCGCGCCTCCCGGCGACGGGAAGATCCTGTTGCCCGGTCTCCGGCGCGCCATCGTGCCGAAGACGCAGGGGCAGCGAGATTATCTCCAGGCCATCTCCTCGAACGACATCGTGGTCGGGATCGGTCCCGCGGGCACGGGCAAGACCTACCTCGCGGTCGCCAAGGCGGTGGAGGCCCTCGCACGCAAGCGGGTGAAGCGGATCATCCTCGCGCGGCCGGCGGTCGAGGCCGGCGAGTCGCTCGGCTTCCTGCCCGGCGACCTCCAGGCGAAGGTGGACCCCTACCTGCGGCCGCTCTACGACGCGCTCGAAGACATGATGCCGCATGAGCGGGTCCAGCGCGCGCTCGAAACCCGCACCATCGAGATCGCGCCGCTCGCGTACATGCGCGGCCGTACTCTGGCCGATGCGTTCATCATCCTGGACGAGGCGCAGAACGCAACCGGCGCCCAGATGAAGATGTTCCTCACTCGCCTCGGCGTGAACAGTCGAACCGTCGTGACCGGTGACAAGACGCAGATCGACTTGACCAAGCGGGAGGACTCCGGCCTCGTTCAGATCGAGCGGATTCTGCCCGGCATCGACGGGCTCGCGTTCTGCTATCTCACCGAATCCGACGTGGTGCGGCACCGTATCGTGCGCGAGATCATTCGCGCTTACGCGGACGACCAGAGCGGCTGATGGTGGAGCTCCCGCGCGCCTGGATCGCGGCCCGCCGGTCGCTTCCCGCTTGGGCATTGTATCACGCCCTGCGGTGGACCCCGGTTCTTGTGGTGGCGGGCATCGCGTTCTGGGCGTTCCCGCTGCCGGGGCGGTTGGCCACGCCGACCCTCCACGTAGGCGAAGCCGCGCCGCAAACCGTCACCGCGCCGTTCTTCTTCGTCGTCCCCAAGTCGGATGCGGAGCGCGCGCTCGAGGGCGAGAGCCGGGCGAGCGGGTCGCGGCCGGTCTACCGGTTCGACGCGGGGGCGTACAACACGGTGATCGCGCAGGCCGACACGTTCTTCGGTCGGCTCGACGGCATCGCGATCCGCAGTCCGGACGACGTGCGCGGGGTCGCGGCGGCGCTCGGCGTGCGCCTCGACCCGGAAGAGGCCCAATACTTGGCCGACCCCACCAAGCGCCGAGCCCTTCATACGGCCATCTCGGACGTCCTCCGCGGCGCGATCGCGCAGGGGATCGCCGACGCGGCCGTGCTTCGGGCCGAGCCGAGCCGGTGGGTGATGCTGCGCCGCGGCGATGCGGAGCGAGCGATCGAGCGTGACTCGGTCGGTACCTTCGCCGATTTCATGGCCGAGGCCGAGAGACCGCGGGCGGGCGTCGACGACGAGGTCGGTCGGCGCTTGCTCCGACAGCTCGTCGCCGCGTTCTACCGGCCGACGGTGGTGTACGACGCGGGCCTCACCGCCGCACGGCGTGAGGAGCTACGGGCAGGTGTGGACTCGGTGAAATACGCGGTCGCCGCCGGTGAGCGCATTGTCACCCAGGGACAACCGGTCACCGAGGAAGCGCGTGACAAGCTCGCGGGGCTCCAGGACGAGCTGCGCCGGCGCGGCGAAGACCGCGTGGTGGCCCGCACGGTGATGGGCGGTCTGCTCTACAATGCGATCATTCTCTCGACCTTCTGGCTCATCATTCTGCTGTACCGGCGCGAGAGCTACGATCAACTGCGGGAAATGCTGTTCTTCGGCGCGCTCTTCGGGTTCGTGGTTCTCCTCTCCGGTGCCCTGACCCATGTTTTTCCGTGGCGCCCGGAGCTGATCCCGGTGCCGTTCGCCGCCATCCTGGTCACGATGCTCTACGACGGCCGCACCGCAGTCTTCGCCGCGATGACCCTCGCCATTCTGCTCGGCGGCCAGTGGGCCCTCCGCGAGAGCAACACGATCTTCTTCGGCGTCGTCGGCGGCGTGGCCGCGGCGCTGGGGATGCGGTTCGTGCGCAGCCGACGTCACCTCTACCTCACGATCGGGATCGTGGCGGGCGCGTACACACTGGCGGCACTCACGATGGGCCTGATCAGCGGGTGGGGCGGGGGAGTCATCGTGACCACCGCCATCACCGGCTCGATGGTGGCGCTCTCGAGCGCCTCGTTCGCTCTCCTGATGGTGCCCCTCGCCGAGTTGGCGACGCGGATCACGACGGACCTCACCTTGCTCGAGCTGTCCGATCTGCGCCGCCCGCTGCTGCAGCGCCTCGCGGTCGAGGCGCCCGGCACGTGGGCGCACAGTCTGGCGATGGCCAATCTCTGCGAGGCGGCGTGCAACGCGATCGGCGCCAACGGGCTGCGCGCGCGGGTCGGGTGCTACTACCACGACATCGGGAAGCTCAAGAGCCCGAAGTTCTTCGTGGAGAACCAGCAGCAGGGCGACAACCCGCACGATGCGCTGAGTCCGGAGGAGTCGGCCCGGATCATTCGGGAGCACGTCGCGTTCGGCGTGCAGCTCGCGGAGGAAGCCGGCCTGCCGAAGGTGGTCCGGGACTTCATCCCCGAGCACCACGGCACCAGCGAGATCAACTACTTCCTGCACCGGGCGCGGCGTCGGACCCCGGCGGTCGCCATCGACATCCGCGACTTTCGCTATCCCGGACCGCGGCCGCAGTCGGTGGAGACCGCGGTGGCGATGCTCGCCGATTCCTCCGAGGCCGCCATCCGGGTGCTGGAGGATCGCAAGCCCGAGTCGGTCCGGCGCGCCATCGATCAGCTCGTTGGCCAGAAGCTCGCGGCCACGCAGCTGGAAGAGGCGCCGATCACGCTCCGCGATCTCGATCGCGTGAAAGACGTCTTCTGCCGGTCGATGGCGGGCATGTACCATCACCGGATCGGGTATCCCCGTTCGAGTGGCGGGATCGGTGCGGAGTTCGAGCCGGCCGAGCACAGCTGACGTGAGCGTACACGGCCGTCGCTTGGCGCTTGCCGCCCCGGTCGTTCGACGGGTCGTGCGCGCCGTGCTGCGAGGAGAGCGCCGCCGGGCGCTCGTCTCGGTCACGTTCATCGGCCGCGATCGCATGCGGAGCCTCAACGCGCGCTACAAGGGGGCCGACCGGCCGACCGACGTGCTCGCGTTCGCCTTGGCCCAGCCGGGCACGCCCCGTCTCGCCGACGTCTACGTCTGCGCCTGGGCCGCGGCTCGGGCGGCGCGGGCACATGGCATTCCCCTCCGGCAAGAGCTGATCCGGCTCGTGGTGCACGGAACCCTGCACGCGTTGGGGCACGATCATCCGGACGGGTCGGAGGCCCGGATACGGTCGGCCATGTGGCGGCGCCAGGAACGGTACGTGGAGGCGCTCGCATGATCGCGATGCACCAACTGTTCATCGGCCCGCTGGTGCTCACCGGGCTCACGCTGTGGGCCGCGTGGCTCGCGCTCGCCGCCGAGGCCGACGCGGAGCCACCCCGGACCTCCGGCGCGTTTCCCGCCGAAGGCCCCCTCGGCGTCTCCCGCCAGCTGCACGTCGCCCATCTCGCGTGTCTCGTGCTCGCCGGCGCGGCCGCGGGGACCACCGTGGTATGGTGGGCGCGGCCGCCGCTGCCGGGACTCGCGCGACTTCTGTTGGCGGTTGGGCTCGTGTGGGTGGTCGGCGATCTCCTGCCCCGCGTGGTCGCCGCCGTAGCGCCCGACCTGGCCGGCCCGGTGCGCCGAGCCGCGGTGCCCACGCTCGGGCCCTTCCAGCCGCTGCTCCGCCTCGTGGCCTGGGCCGATTCTCGCATGCGGCCCCCTCGACGCCAAGAGCCACAACGACATCTGGCGAACGCCCAGCGCGACATGCTGCTGGGTGTGTTCTCCCTCGCCGACACCACCGTGTCGGAGGTGATGACGCCCCGCATCGACATCATCGCCGTGGACCTGGCCGCGTCGGCGGACGAAGTGGTGCGCATCCTTCGGAGCGCGGAGCACGCCCGGCTTCTGGTGTACGATGGACACCCCGACGCGATCGCCGGGGTGATTTACGCCAAGGACATGCTGGCCCGTCTGGGAGAGGGTGAGCTGCCCTGGCACACGTTGATCCGCCCGGCGGCGTTCGTGCCCGAGGCCAAAACGCTCGACCGCCAGCTCCGCGATTTCCAACGCGGTCCGAGCCACCTCGCGATCGTCGTGGACGAATTCGGCGGAACGGCCGGCCTCGTGACGCTCGAGGACATCCTCGAGGAGATCGTCGGTGAGATCCGCGACGAGTACGACACCGACGAAGTCGCTCCGATTCAAGATCTGGGCGAAGAGGAGTGGCGGGTGCAGGGAGGGACGGCGCTCGTGGAGCTGGAGGCCGTCCTCGGCCACCGCTTCGCGCGAGAAGACGTGAGCACCGTGGGCGGCCTCATGCTGGCCGAGTTCGGCCGGGTGCCTCGCACCGGCGAAGGCCTCGACCTCAACGGGTTCCACGTCACCGTGGAGCAGGTGGTTCGGCGGCGGGTGAAGCGTGTGTCCGTCCGGCGTGTCCCCGTTCCCGCCAACGCGCCCGCGCCGGAGACCGCATGATCTGGCTGGTCGTGCTCGCGGGACTCGTCCTCGCCGTGTTCGGTGCCACGGCTGGGGGAGCGCTGATCGCGCTGAGCCGCTCGGAGCTGGCGCGAGTGGTCTCCCGCCGCCTGCGGGGGGCCGCGCCCTCGATGGCGACGCTCGGGCAGATCGACTTCCACCTCACAGCCGCGTCTGCCACGACGTCGCTCGGCGTGCTGCTCCTCGGCGCGGCGACGCCCGCGTTACTCGTGGGCTCCGGGGCCGTGCGGTCGTTGATCCTGCTCCTCTTGGTCGCCGTGCCGTTCGTGCTGTTCAGCGGCTACCTCATTCCCCGCTGGCTCACCCAGTCGCTCCCCGAAGGCCTCACTGATCGTCTCGTGCCCGGCCTGCGGCGCTGGTCGTCGGTGCTGAGCATCGTCCTCCCCGCGCGTGCCGCCGATCGTCCCCACGATCTCCGCTCCATCTGGCGCGAGGGCGCGGCGGTCGGTCTCACCACTGATGGGGAGCTGGCGCTCGTGGGCGGTGTCGTCACCTTCACCCAGCGCCCGGTGCGCGAGGTCATGACCCCGCGCACGGAGCTGGTCGCGATCGCGGAGGATGCGGTCCTCGCCGACATCACCCAGGTGTTCGGCCAGAGCGGCTACAGCCGCATTCCGGTGTATCGGGGGACGCTGGATGAGATTATCGGGATGCTGCACGCGTTCGACCTCTTCAAGCTGCGGCCCGGCGATCCGCTCCCCATCCGGCCCGTGGCGATGGCGCCCGCGAGCCGGACCTGCGGTGACCTGCTCCTCGACATGCAGCGGGAGCGGCGGCACCTCGCGGTCGTGCTGGACGAATTCGGAGGAACGCTGGGCATCGTGACGCTGGAAGACCTGCTGGAGGAGTTGGTCGGCGAGATCTTCGACGAGCACGACGAAGGGGTTCGGAGCCCGCACGGCGGCCCGGCCCCCATGGTCGAGACCGACGGTGCCGCGCCCGCGGTCGCGATCGCCGAAAGCTTCGGCGTGGCGCTCCCGCCCGGCAGCGCCACCACCATCGGTGGCCTCCTCGCCGAGCTTGCCGGCCGCATTCCCAACGCCGGCGAGCGGTTCACGATGCTGGGTCTCGAGTTCGACGTCCTGCAGGCCTCTCCGACCCGTATCGAGCGTCTGCTCATCCGGCCCGCGCCGGCCCCTGCCGTCGCCCTCGCGCCGTGACCGCGTGCGTGCGCTCATCGTTTTCGTCCGACTGTTTCCCTTCGTCGTCGGTTTTCTCAGGGACCGCCGCCGGTTCATCCTCTTCGGCGCCCCGGCGCGATCGACGGATGCGCGGCACCGGCAACGCGCGGAGCGGCTGACCCGGACCCTCGCCGGACTCGGACCCACCTTCATCAAGCTGGCCCAGGTCTTCGGCGCCCGGGCCGACATACTCCCCGAGCCATACCTCGGCGCCATCGGGACGCTGACGGACCAGGTCCCGCAGCTCGCGCCGGGTGTCGCGGAGCAGCTCATCGCCGCCGAGCTGGGGCGGAGCGTGGCCAGCGTGTTCGAGCGCTTCGACTCCGAGCCTCTGGCCGCCGCGTCCCTGGGCCAGGTACATCGGGCGGTCTACCAGGGGCGCGACGTCGTGGTGAAGGTACTGCGCCCCGGAGTTGAAGACACGGTGCGCCAGGATCTCGACATCTCCTTCCGGATCCTGTTCCTGGTCAATCTCCTCTTTCCCAACCATCACACCCGCGCCATCTCGACCATCGTCAGCGAGTTCGCCAAGCGGATTGCGCGGGAGCTGGACTTTCGGGAGGAGGCGCGCAACGCCGAGATCCTGCGGCGGAACTTCGCCCAGGAGCCGCGGGTCGTCATTCCCGAGGTCGTCTCGGCGCTTACCCGCCAGCGGGTGTTGGTGCTGGAGTATGTGGAGGGGACCCGGATCGACCGACTACAGCATCGCTTGGCGACGGAGGAGCTGTCGATCGACGCGCTCATCGCGACGATCGTCGAGGTCTACATCAAGATGATGTTGGAGGACGGTTTCTTTCATGCCGACCCGCATGCCGGCAACCTGCTCGTGGACTCCCGTGGCCGGCTCGTGATGCTCGACTTCGGCATGGTGCTGCAGGTGGAGCGCGAGACTCGGGCGCGCATGGTCCGCACGATCGCGGCGGCGGTGCGCCAGGACGTCGATGGCATCATCAACGGATTCTACGAGCTGGGGATCCTCGATCCCGACGTCGATCGGGGGACCGTGCGCGACGCGGCGCAGCAGCTCATGGGTGTGGCGCTCCGGGACGACATGTCTCCGCGGCAGATGCAACGCATCGTGGAGGACGTCCTCCGGACGTTCTACGATTGGCCCCTGATGCTGCCGTCGGATCTCGTCTATTTCGGGCGCGCCGCCGTGCTGGTCGAAGGCATCGGTCTCCGGTACGATCCCGAGTTCAACACCCTGGCCGCCGCACGGCCGGTCGTCGCTCGCTCGGCGGGGCGGCTGGTGCAGGGCCTCCTCACCGGTGACGGACGTCCGCGCGTCGCCGATTGGGGGCTCGATGCCGCCGCGGCGGTTCGCACCGTGCGCGACCTGTTGCGGCGGGTGGAGCGCGAGGAGCTGCGGGTGCGCTGGCATCCGCGCGACACGGTCGAGCTGCAGGGCTTCATGGCGCAGCAGGTTCGCCGTAGCCTGCTCGCCATTTTCGCGGTGGGCATCGGTGTGATCGCGAGCATCGTCTACGCGGCGAATCGCCGGCTCGAAGTTCTCGCCGTAGGACTGCTGCTGTCGGTGGGAATGTTCGGGCTCGTGTTCGTGCTTCCGAGCCACTTGTTCCAAAACCCGCTGCGCTTCCGGCGGAAATGGAAGAGCCGTTAGCCGGCAGGGTGCGGGCTAACGGCTCAGGGCTGATAGCCGATAGCTGCTACTGCTTCGCGATCACCTTGTCCTTGATTTTCGCGTACACGGCCTTCGGCAGGATCTTCTTGCTCACCAGCTCGTCCTTCCGAGCGTACGGCCGCCCTTTGATGATCTTGTCGGAATAAGCGGTGCCGACGCCCGCCAGGGCCTCGAGCTGGTCCTTCGTGGCGGTGTTCAGGTCGACCAGACTCGCGGCCGGCGCGGCATTCTGGCCGGTCATCTTGTCCGACTTGGCCATCTTGTCCGAGGCCGGCGCGGTGGCCGCCGGGGCCGGAGCCGGCTTCGCCTGGGCTGCAAGCGGCGCGGCGGCAAGGGCGGCGAGCAACGGGGCCATGAAAAGAGTGTTCCGCAACGACATTCTGACGCGCTCCAATGAAGGGGTTCGCCTGCTTGGGTGCATGGGCTGTGCCTAGCCGCCCGTGTGACGCCGGGGAGGGAGTCCCCAGCGCTGCACCATGCGGGTGAGTGTCCGGCGCGAAATCCCGAGAATCCGCGACGCTTCCTCGCGGCTGCCGCCCGTTGCCTCCAGCACGCGCATCACGTGTCGCCGCTCCACTTCCTCGAGGGACAAGAGCGCGTTCACGGCGGGTCCAGTCGCCGGCGCGTCCCCGGTGGACGGGACGGCGGGCTCCGCCGGACCTCCGCCGGGCCGCACCTCCGCCGGAAGATGCTCCGGACCGATCACGTCCTGCTCCGCCAACACCAGTGCCCGCTCCAGCACGTTCTGCAGCTCGCGGATGTTACCGGGCCAGTCGTAGGACAGGAACCGATGCTGCGCGTCCGCGTCCACCGCGACGGGACCCCGCCCGTGCCGGTCGGCCAGCTCGCGGAGGAAGTGATCCATGAGGAGCGGAATGTCCTGCTTGCGATCGCGCAGCGGCGGGAGCTGGATCGTGACCACGTTCAGGCGGTAGTAGAGATCCTCGCGGAATCTGCCGGTCCGCACCAGCGCGTTGATGTCGCGATGCGTCGCCGCGATGATCCGGACGTCCACCTTGACCGGCGTCTCCGAGCCCACCGGTACGATCTCGTGCTCCTGTAGCGCCCGGAGCAGGCGCGCCTGCAGGGCCGGGGAGATATCACCGATCTCGTCCAGGAAGAGGGTCCCACGGTCCGCCTCCCGAAACAGCCCGGGCCGAGCGCCGGCCGCACCGGTGAACGCGCCCCGCAGGTGGCCGAACAGCTCGCTCTCCAGCAGCCCCTCGGCGAGCGCCGAGCAGTTGACAGCGACGAACCGGCGCCCGCTACGCTCCGAATAGCCGTGGATCGTGCGCGCCACGAGCTCCTTCCCGGTCCCCGTCTCGCCCAGCAGCAACACGGTGGCTTGGGTCGGCGCCGCGCGCGCCAACGTCTTCATGACCTCGATGATCGCCGGGCTGTGTCCGACGAGCGCCGATCCTTCCTGCGATGACCCGCCGCGGCGACTCGTACCGCGCAGCTCGCGGCTGGCGGTCGCCAGGCGCCGCCGGCCGAGGGCGCGCGCCAGCGTCTCCCGCAGCGCACTGATGTCGTAGGGTTTGCTGACGAAGTCGTAAGCTCCTGCGCGGATCGCTTCGCCCGCGGCCGCCGCGTCGCCGAACGCGGTGAGCACCAGCACGAGGGCGTCCGGCTCGCGCTCTCGTACGATCTTGAGCAGATCCAGGCCGCTCCGCTCCGGCATCCGGAGATCGGTGAGCACGGCGTCGAACGGTCCCTCCCGCTCGAGCTTGGCCAAGGCCTCTTCGACTGATAGCGCCGCCGCGACGCGGTAGCCGTCCCGCTCCAGCACCTCGGCGAGAAGCCGGCACGCGGCCTCGTCGTCGTCGACCAGGAGGACGCTGGTATCTTCGGC
>DATHMJ010000307.1:0-7899 GCA_035487215.1 Gemmatimonadales bacterium | reverse complement strand
ATCTGAGCCCGCGGACCAGCGACTTCATCGTCGCGCGCGGCGAGCGCTTGAGCGCGCACCTCGTAGCGGCCGCCCTCCGCGCCCGTGGCGCGAGCGCGCGCTACGTTGACGCCGCGGCGATCGTCCGCACCGATGCCCACTATGGCCACGCCTCCCCCGACTACGAGCGGACCGATCGTGCCGCGCGCCGGGTACTCCGTCCGTTGCTGGCCCGCCGAATCATCCCCGTGGTGCCGGGATTTCTGGGTGCGTCGCCGGCCGGAGACCTCACGACGCTGGGTCGAGGCGGCTCCGATCTCACCGCGACGCTCCTCGCGCGCGCGCTTGGCGCGAGCCGAGTTTCCCTCTGGAAGGACGTGCCCGGCCTGCTCACCGCCGATCCCCGCATCGTTCCCGATGCGCGAGTGATTCCCGCGCTGCACAGCCGAGAGGCGGCGGAGCTGGCGTACTACGGGGCCAAGGTGCTGCACCCGCGCGCGCTGATTCCACTCGCCGGACGCAAGATTCCACTCTTCGTGCGCCCATTCACGGACCCCGTGTCCTCCGGCACCGAGGTCTCCGAGCGAGTGGCGGCTGCTCAACGGCCGGTGAAGGCGCTGTCCGCGGCGATGCATCAGGCGCTCGTGACCGTGGCCGGCAACGGGATGCTCGGCGTGCCCGGTATCGCGGCGCGGACCTTCGCGGCGCTGCATCAGCGCCGTCTATCGGTCTCGCTCATCTCCCAAGCATCCTCGGAGCACTCGATCTGTTTCAGCGTGCCTGACGCCGCGGCACGGGAAGCCCGGAGCGCCCTGTTGCACGAGTTCCGCGACGAGATCGATCGCCGGGAGATCGATGGCGTCGAGGTGCTGCATGGCGTCGCCACCGTCGCGGTGGTAGGCCTGGGAATGGCCGGCACACCCGGCGTGGCCACCGGCGTGTTCTCCGCCCTCTCGTCCGGCGCCATCAACGTGGTCGCCATCGCGCAGGGCTCGAGCGAGCTCAACATCTCGGTCGTCGTCGACGGCGAGCGCGCGGCGGAAGCGCAGCGCCGCATCCACTCGGCGTTTCAGCTGTCGCGCATCGGTGGTGGCACCGTGAGCCGGCCGGAGCGGATGGAAATCGTCCTGCTGGGCTTCGGGCACATCGGCCGCATGCTCGCCGGTTTGGTAACCCGTATGCGGCGCCCGCGGCTCCCGCTCCGGATCGTCGGTATCATCGATCGCAGCGGCTTTGTCTTCGAGCACCGCGGGGTGAGCGACGGCCGGCTGGTCGAGCTGGCGGCGGCCAAGGAGCGCGGCCGGCCGCTCGCCGAGGCCGGTGGCCGCCCGGCGACGCCCGAGGAAGCGATCGCGTTCATTTCGCGACACGCGCTCCGGCGCCCGATCCTCGTCGATCTGACCGCGACCCACACCGCGAAATTGTTGGAACAAGCGCTTGCTTCGGGCATGAATCTCGTGCTGTCGAACAAGGTGCCGCTCGCCGGCCCGATCGGTGAAACCGACCGTCTCTTCGAGCTGGCGCGGGCCTACGGACGCCGAATCCGGCACGAGACCACGGTGGGCGCGGGACTCCCGGTGATCGACACGTACTACAAGCTCATCGAGTCGGGCGATCGCGTGGAGAAGATCGAAGGCTGCCTGTCGGGAACGGTCGGCTTCCTGCTCTGGGAGCTTGGGCGCGGACACAAATTCTCGGCCGCGCTGCGCGCCGCGATGGCGAAAGGCTACACCGAGCCCGATCCTCGCGACGACCTTTCCGGCATGGACGTCGGGCGCAAGGCGCTCATCCTGGGGCGACTGCTCGGATTCCGCGGTGAGCTGGCACCGCGTCAGGTCGAGTCGCTGGTGCCGCGCGCCGCGCGCCGGCTCGGACTGGAACAGTTTCTTGGGAGCCTCGAGCGCTTTGACGCGGAATGGAAGCGCCGCGTGACCGGGGCAGCGGCGCGGGGTCGGGTGCTCCGCTATGTGGCGACGGTCACCCGCAAGTCGCTGGTCGTGGGGCTGCGCGAGGTCGACCGCGCGAGTCCGTTCGCCGCGCTCAAGGGTGCCGACAACACGGTCGTCTTCACCACCGCGCGATACAAGTCCAATCCGCTCGTCATCACGGGGCCTGGTGCCGGCCCAGCCGTCACCGCGGCGGGCGTGCTCAACGACATCTTGCAGCTCGGCCTCTCGTGAGCCCGACGCCTCTCCGGGTCACCGCCTTCGCGCCCGGATCCATCGGCAACGTGGGCCCGGGTCTGGACATTCTGGGTCTCGCGGTGGCCGGTGCCGGCGACGAGGTCACGGTCGAGCGGACGGGCGGAGACGCGATCGTCGTGCGGGACCCCGGCCATCGCGACCTGCCGACGGACTCGAAGCGGCATACGTCCGCGCTGGCCGCGCGGGAAGTGCTGCGTCGAGCCGCCGCGGAGGGCATCGGACTCGCGCTCTCGGTGCGAAAGGGCTTGCCGCTGTCCGGCGGACAAGGCGGCA
Organism: Gemmatimonadales bacterium; assembly: GCA_035487215.1. Lineage (GTDB taxonomy): Bacteria > Gemmatimonadota > Gemmatimonadetes > Gemmatimonadales > GWC2-71-9 > DASQPE01. The sequence continues at coordinate 5,443 of DATHMJ010000307.1, read as the reverse complement.
GTGCGGCCTCCGCCGTCGCGGGCGCCGTGGCGGTGAATCACCTGCTCGGATCACCGCTGGACCGGGACACGTTGCTGGTGGCTTGCCTCGAAGCGGAGGCGGCCGTCGCCGGGCGGCACGCGGACAACGTCGCTCCGTCGCTGTTCGGAGGGATCGTGCTCGTTCGGACGACCGATCCGCCCGACGTCGTTCGGCTCCCGGTCCCGCCCGATCTGCGGGTGGCGATGGTGCACCCCGACCAGCGCCTGCGCACGCGGGATTCGCGCGCGGTGCTCCCGACCGACGTGCCGTTGGCGACGGCGTTGCACCAGGCGGCCCAGGTGGCGGCGATCGTGGCGGCGCTGGGCGCCGCCGACTACGCGCTGTTGGGACGGGCCCTCGACGATCGGATCGCCGAGCCCGCGCGCGCGAAGCTCTTGCCCGGCTTTGCCGCCGCGAAACGGGCGGCACTCGCCGCAGGGGCGTTGGGTGCGTCGATCTCGGGGAGCGGACCGACCGCGTTCGCCCTCGCGCGCGGTGACGCCGGCGCCCGTGCGGCGGGCGCGGCCATGGTCGCCGCGTACGCGGACGCAGGGATCTCCGCTACGGTGCGGGTCGCTGACGTGGATCGCGAAGGAGCGCGAGTCATCGCATGAAGTTCGGCATCGAGCGCCCGGAAACCTGGCAGGTGTGCATCGCCTGCGGCAACGAGGCCGTGGAATCCGATCCGCATCCGCGATGCGTGCGCTGCGGCGGTCTCCTGGAGATCGAGCACCGGGCGCCGACCGGGCCCCGCGAGGAGTTGCTCCGACGCTTCACCGAGCGCCGAGGCGCACCCCGAGGCGGCTCGGCGTCGGGCGTGTGGCGTTACAAGGACCTCGTGCTCCCGTCCGCCACCGAAGTGGTCTCCCACCCCGAGGGCAATACACCATTGCTCCAGCGGTCGATGGTGGACCGTTGGGCGGGCGTCGACGGGCTGCTGCTCAAGCACGAGGGCCACAATCCGACGGGCTCCTTCAAGGACCGCGGCATGACCGTGGGAGTGACCCAGGCTCGCCGGATCGGCGCAACAGCGGTGGCCTGCGCCTCCACCGGCAACACGGCGGCCTCGCTCGCCGCTTATGCCTCGCTGGCGGGGATTCCCGCGCTCGTGCTGGTGCCGGCCGGGAACGTCGCATTGGGCAAGCTGGCCCAGTCCCTCGCGTACGGCGCGAAGACCCTGCTCGTTCAGGGGGATTTCGACGACTGCCTGCGCCTGGTCGAGGAAGCGAGCGAGCGGCTGGGTGTCTACCTCCTCAACTCGATCAACCCCTTCCGGCTGGAAGGGCAGAAAACGATCGTGCTCGAAACGCTCGAAGAGCTCGGCTGGGAGGCGCCGGACTGGATCGTTCTCCCGGCGGGCAACTTGGGCAACACCGCGGCGTTCGGGAAGGCGCTCATCGAGGCGCGCTCGTGGGGCCTCATCGACCGCTTGCCCCGGCTCGCCGCGGTGCAGGCGGAAGGCGCGGCCCCGTTCGCGCAAAGCTTCGCCGAGGGCTTCGCGCGCCGGCACCGCGTCAAGGCGGAAACCGTGGCCACGGCCATCCGGATCGGCAACCCGGCCTCCTATGATCGGGCCGTCAAGTCCATCCGGGAAACCGATGGCGTCGTGCTCGCGGTGAGCGACAGCGAGATTCTCGCGGCCAAGGCCGTCGTCGACGCCTCGGGCGTGGGCTGCGAGCCGGCGAGCGCCGCGAGCGTCGCCGGGGTGAAGCGACTGACGGCGGCCGGTACCATCCGGCCGGGCGATCGCGTCGTCGCCGTGCTCACCGGCCACATCCTGAAAGATCCAGGGGCGCTGCTCCACTACCATCGGGAGATGGAGCCACCGCCACCGGGAGCCAACCGACCGATCGAGATCGCGCCGACCATCGACGACGTCGCCCGCGTGCTCGACACGGCGGCGCCCCCCAGGTGATGGTATCTTTGGGCCGGCACCTATCCTCCCCCTCGCCTCATGTTGATCCAAAGCGGCATCGTTCCGCTCGATGATCTGGTCGGTGGGCTCATCCCCGGGCGTTCCTATCTGCTGAGCGGGAACGCGGGGGCCGGCAAGAGCGTCTCCTGCCTGGAGTTCTTGGACGTCGCGCTGGAGCGCGGCGAATTCGCGGCGTTGCTCACGCACGACGATCCAACGGACGTGCTCTCGTCCGCCGCCTTCCTCGGGATCGACCTCCACCGCGCCCTAGTGGAGGAGCGGTTCGCCCTGATTCGCTACCGCCCCACATTCGTCAAACTGGCGGTCCGTGCGCCCAACATGGACGAGGTGTTCGCCGAGCTGACCCGGGCGATCGGGCCGAAGAAGCCGATCCGCCTCGCGATCGATTCGATCGTTCCGGTGCTTGAATGCGGACGAAACTCCGGAGCGGCGAGCATCTTTGCGCTGATCCACGTGCTCGACGATCTGGGAGCGACCGCACTGCTCACGTATCCCGGGGATCTCGCGGGACTCTACAACCCGCGGCTCGAGCCGCTGGTGCAGCGGGCGGCTGGAGTCTTCCACCTGGCGACCCGGTCCCACGGCCGCCGCGACGGCGCGCTCGAGATCCGGAAGCTCCGCTACGAAGCGCGATCGCTCGGTCCCGCCGCGTTCCGCATCCAGGCCGGCGCCGGGTTCGTCCCGGTGCACGAGCCGGGTGAGCCACCGTCGCCCGACGTGCAGCGCAAGCTCCTGGTCCTCAACCTCGCGGACCCGTTCCCGGGCGACCTGCTCCAAATGCTCGAACGGGACCACACGGTGGTCGTTCGGACCGGTGTGAGCGGCGCCACCTCGGACCTGGTCCGCGGTGAGGCGGGCGCGCTCCTGATCACCGTGCGACGCGACGTGATGCGGGATGCGCTGCAACTGGTCCGGGAGCTTCGGCGGTCGGGTAGCACCATCCCGATCGTGGTGGTCACGCCCTACCTGGTCCGCTCCAGCGACCGGACCCGCGCGCTCCGGGCGGGCGCCGACGATTTTCTGTCCACCAACCTGCAACCCGAAGAGTTCGTCGCCCGCGTGGAAAGCATCGCCCAGCGCGGCCACTCGGAGAGCGTGCCGGACTCGGAGCCAGAACCTCCGGCGATCCTCCAGCCGACCGCGGACGGAGAGTCCTACCTGCTGCTGGACGGCGCGCAGTTCCGCAGGGCAGTCGGACTGCATGTCACCGGCGAGCGGGCCCCCTTCTTCACGGTCGCGCGAGCGGAGCCTGGCAATGGCGATGTGATGGCACTGGCGGATCTCGCGCTCCGGATGAGCCGGCTCGCGAGCGGCGACCTGGTGGGGTTCGACGGGCGGAGTGTGCTACTCTATCTCGACGCGGCCCGGCCCAAGGACCTGAAGGCCTACCTGGGTCGCCTGCATGATGAATGGCGGGGCGCCGCGGCGGACGACATCGCCGTGGAGACGTTCGGGTACCCGGCGGAAGAGGAGTGGATGCGGACCTTCGTGCGCGGCGAGCCGGCGTAGCGATGCCGTTGATCGAGCTGAGCCTCAACACGCTGGTGGCGATCATGGTCGCCGTGTCTCTCGTGGTCACGGCCGCCTTGGCGACGGCGAGCTACGCGGCGTACCGACTCCGCGCCCGCCGCCGGCCGAAGCCGGCGGTCGGGCCCGAGTCCGAGAATCTGTATTTCGAGCGGTACATCCCGCCAGCGCAGCCCGGTGAACCCGAGCAGCCCTAGCCCTGCTTGCCGGCGATCCGAGTGAGCGCGGCACCCAGCTCGGTGTACGCCTGAGGATCGACCTCCCGGAAGGGCGTCGCCTTGTAGCCGATCTTCCCGTCGGGTGTCACCACGAACAAGCTGCGGTTGTCGAGCTGGTCGTCGGGCAGCCAGGCGCCGTACAGCTTGCCTGCCTCACCCGAGGGATCGCTCAGGAAGGTGAAGGGGAAGCGTGCATCCTTCGCCCAGGAAGCGAGGGTGTCGGCCGGGTCGGCGCTGATGGCGAGCAGGACGATGTCCTTGCCGCCGTGGAACAGGGTCGCGTACTGATCACGGTACGCGTTCATTTGGATGGTTCAGCCCTTGGTTCGGGCCTTGTAGAAGAAGGCGATGACGACGGTCTTGCCCTTGAGATCCGACAGACGCACCGGCGTCTTGCCGACACCTTTGCGCGACGCGGGAACCAACGCGAAGTCGGGGGCGGGTTGACCCACCGCCGGACCTTGCTCCCGTTCCGCGGGCGCCTGCGCCAGACCGGGCGTTGCCCCGACCACGCAGGCGATAACGGTCCCTCCCACCCATGACGCCAGATTCATCGACTCTCCTTAGTGCGTAGCACCGGAATCATTCAGGATCCGCCAGATCGTGCCGTTCGCATCGGCGGCGACGTACAGCGATCCATCGGGGCCCACGGCGACGCCCGACGGGCGAACGGACGTTGGGCCGTTGCTGCCGCGCGCGATCGTCTGGTACGCGCCGGACGGGACGCCGCCCCGGAGCGGCTGCCAGACCACGCGGTAGCCGGCTTGCGGGAGCGGCGCGCGATTCCACGACCCGTGAAACGCGATGAAGACGCCCTCGTCGTACGTGCTCCCGAGCTGCCGCGCGGGGCCGAACGCGACCGAGAGTGGGGCCCAATGCGCGGGGAACACCATCAGCGGCTCCTTCGCCGCCGCGCAGCGGCCCACTTCCTTGCCGTCGCCCCCGTATTCGGGCGCCAGGACCAAAGACCGGGCGTCGACGTCGTAGTAGCAGTAGGGCCAGCCGTAGTCGTCCCCATGCTCGATCCGCGTGAACTCCTCGCCGGGATTCTCCGCGCTCCGCTCGGCCGTGAAGCCCCAGTTGTCGCCCAGCTGATCGCGCCCGTTGACCGCGCCGTAGAGGCCGCCGTTGACCGGGTCGACCCGGAGCGCGACCGTATTGCGGAGGCCCGTGGCCCAGCGCTCTCCATCGGCAAACCGCTGCCCCGCTCGGTCAGCCGCGAATCGCCAGATGCCCGCGCGCGTCTCCAGCTCCGGGCAGGGATTGCGTCCCGGCGAGCGGGAGGCGCGGTTGCGCTCCTGGCAGCTGTTCGACGCCGATCCGATGTTGACGAAGAGATTGCCGTCGACATCGATGGTGATGGTCTTCGACGTGTGGTTGCCGCCGCTCGGAAGGTCGGCCACGACGGGTTCGGCCGGATCGGTCGGCTCGAGCTGGCCGGTTTGGAGGGGGTACCGGTAGACGGCGTCGTCGGTGCTGTAGTACAGGTAACGGCCGTGCAGAGCGATGCCCGTTCCGCCCGCGTTCCCGAAGTGACGGACGATGTCGGCGACGCCGTCGCCTGACGTATCACGAAGGGCGATGAGCCCGCGCCCCGTGTTGGCGAAGACGTCGCCATTCGACGCCACGACGAGGTGGCGGACCGGGCCGATGTCCTTGGCGACGACGAGGGCACAGAGGCCGCTGGGCAGGGTGAGACCGCCGTTGTCCGCGGCGCACACCGGGCGATTGGAATGATGGG
>DATHMJ010000306.1:0-3463 GCA_035487215.1 Gemmatimonadales bacterium | reverse complement strand
CCCCCGTTCGAGCCACTCGTCGTAGCGATCGATTCCAGCTCGCTGGCCTCGCCCCTCTGGGTGCCCGCCTACGGCTCCATGAGCGTAGAGCTGGGGCCGAATCGGTTCCGGCGGCTCGACATCCCGGTGGCTCCCGGCGGTGTGATCGAGGGACGGGTGCTGCGCCAGTCGGTGGATGGGACGGAGCCGGTGCCGGTGGCGGGTGCCAGGCTGTTCCTCAAGAACCGCGCGACCCACGACGTGCGCACCCTGGCCACGTTCTCCGACGGCGACTTCTACATGATCGGCGTGAAGCCGGGAGACTACGATCTCTGGGTGGATCCCGGTGCGTTGTCGCGGATGGGCCTCTCCGGCGCGCCCATCAGCTTCACGATGCGGGCTACGCCCGACGGCGCCACCGTGGACGGCTTGGAGATCAAGCTCAAGTAGTGCCGTTGTGGTCGGCGACGAGCTGGCTCGAATAGGGAGCCCCGCCGCCGCCGGCACCCGCATTTCCGATGAAGAGCAGCGTCACGCCCTGCCCGCTGTTGAGCGTGAACGTCCCCACCTCCCGCAATACGGTCTTGTCTCCCGTCGCCGTGATCCGAAACCGAACGCTCCCCGCCGTAGACGAGACGTAGGCGCTGGCATTGGTGAACGTGAGACCCGTGACGGCCGGCGTCGCGGTGGTGATATCGTCCGTGGGACCGGTGATGTAGAGGTCGAGCGCAGGCCCGAGAGGGGCCAGATGGACCATACGGATCTTGAAGTTGCCGGAGGCTGCCGCGGTCGTGTCGTCCGTGAGGAACACCGGCTTGAGCGACGCGACGTATCCCGTAACGGCAAAGGTGTACGATACGCCCCCCGCGATCGTCGCCGGGTAGTCCAGCAGGATGTCGCCGGCCGCGTTCTGCACCTGGATCGGCGCGCTTCCCGCGTTGAAGTACGAATAGAAGCGACCGAACCCGTACTGTAGGCTCGCGGCGATCGCGGAGCCTCGCAGCAGGATGCTGAGCGGCGGGCTGTCGGGTGACCCGTTGTAGACCCGAACCGCGGCGATCTGGGTCGGCTCGAGGATACCGCCGTTTCCGCAGCTGGTGAGCCCGAGGGCAAGGAACAGGCAGACCAAAGGCTTGCGCATTGTACCTTGGATTGAGGGGTGAATCGCGCCGAACCGGGGTTCCGGCGGCAGCGTATAATATCAGGCCTGGGCCGGACCCGGTTCGGCCGACCCCCTGCCGTCCAAGGAGCGCCCATGATCACCCTGGTCCGACCCCTACGCGGGATGCTGGTGGCCCTCGCGCTGGTACCCGGTTGCAAGAGTAGGACGGATCCCCCGCCCGCCGCCAACACACCGCCGGCCGTCCCGCTCTATACCGACCTCGGCGCGCATCACCACCCGATTACCGCGTCGCCCGAAGCGCAGAGCTACTTCGACCAGGGGTTGCGCCTGGTCTATGCCTTCAACCACGACGAGGCGATCGCGTCATTCAAGGAAGGGGCACGCCAGGATCCCAGCTGCGCGATGTGTTGGTGGGGCGTGGCCCTGGCACTCGGACCCAACATCAACCTCCCAATGGACCCCAAGCTGGAGCCGGTGGCGTGGGACGCGATCCAGAAGGCCGCGGCCCTGGCCCCGAAGGTCAAGCCGGAGGAGCGCGACTACATCGCGGCGCTCTCCCAGCGCTACGGCAACAAGCCGGAGAAGCGGGCGACGCTCGACAGCGCCTACGCCGACGCGATGCGCTCGCTCCACTCCAAGTACCCCGAAGACTTGGACGCGGCGACGCTCTACGCCGAAGCGCTCATGGACCTCCAGCCCTGGAACTACTGGACCATGGGCGGACAGCCCAAGGGCGCGATCGAAGAGATCGTCTCGACGTTGGAGACCGTGGTGGCGAAGGACCCGAACAATCCCGGCGGCTGTCATTACTACATCCACGCCGTCGAGGCGTCGACCGCGCCGGAGAAGGCCCTCCCCTGCGCCGACCGGCTGGCGCAGCTCATGCCCGGAGCCGGGCACATCGTCCACATGCCGGCGCACGTGTACATGCGGGTGGGCCGCTACGACCTGGCGGTCGAGCACAATAAACACGCCGCGCACGAGGACCTGGGGTTCATCGAGCGGCGTCATCCGATGGGGATGTATCCGCTCATTTACACCAACCACAACTACCACTTCCTCTGGGCCGCGCTGTCGATGCAGGGTCGCGCGACCGAAGCGATCGAGGCCGCGCGCGAGCTCGTGCGCCGCACGCCGCCGGAGGCGATCCGCCAGTTCCCGCCGATGGAGTACTACTCGCCCACGCCCTATGCAGCGCTCGCGCGCTTCGAGCGGTGGAACCAGCTATTGGAGGAGCCGGCGCCGCCCGAGGACCTCAAGTACACGACCGGGTTCTACCACTACACCCGAGGGCTCGCGTTCTCGGCCACAGGCAAGCCGGCCGAAGCCAAGGCGGAGCGGGGGAAGCTGGCGGCGATCGAAGCCGCCATGCCGCCCGACCAGATGGCGAACCTGAACTCGATGAAGGTGATCCTGGGTATCGCCCGCAGGCACCTCGACGCCGAGCTGGCGATTCAGCAGGGACGGCGAGACGTCGCGGTGAAGGAGTTGCGGGAAGCGGTGACGATGGAGGACAGCCTGACCTACGACGAGCCGCCCCCCTGGTACCTGCCCATGCGCCAGGTGCTCGGCAAGACATTGCTTGCGGCGGGCAAAGCAAAAGAGGCGGAAGCGGTGTACCGCGAGGATCTGAAGCACAACCGGGAGAACGGCTGGTCGCTCCACGGCCTGGCGCTGGCGCTGGCCAAGCAGGGCAAGGCCAAGGAGGCGGCCGCCATCACCACCCGCTTCAAGGAAGCCTGGGCCGAAGCCGACTATCGGCTCTAGGTATTCAGGAACTCGTCTAGGGGTTCAGGAGCTGGCCCGAATAGGGGGCGCCCCCGCCGTTGGTCGAGCTCCCGATCACGAACAGGGTCGAAACCTGCCCGTTGGTGAACGCGAGCGTGCCGGAGTCGATGAGCACCGTCTTGGTGCCGGTCTGGGTCACGCGAATGCGGTTGGAGCCGATCGCCGGTGTCAGATAGTTGGTGGTGCCCTTGAACGCGACCGCGGTCGCGATCGGTGTCGCCGCGTTGATGTCGTCGCTCGGACCGGTGTAGTACAGATCCATTGCCGGTCCCGCGGGTGCCAGATGGACCATGCGCAGCTTGAAGCTGCCGGCTGGGGCGGCGGTGGTGTCGTCCACCAGCGCCACGGCCGACAGCGATGCGCTCAGACCGGCGATGGCGAAGGTGTAGAACACCCCCGCGTTGTAGGTGGGACCGGCTTCGAGCAGGACGTTGATCGCGTTGTGCGACCGCACCGACAGGTCTATCGTCCCCGACTGCACGAACACGTACGGGTTGGCGAACGAGTAGGGCAGGCTGTCCACCGCCAACCCTCCCCCGATGTAGACATCCAGCGGGCCCGCATCCGGGGATG
>DATHMJ010000305.1:0-2355 GCA_035487215.1 Gemmatimonadales bacterium | reverse complement strand
GGGTCCGAGCACGACGCGCTGGCCGCCGACCCGATTGCCTGTAATGGTCCGAAGAGTCTGCCGGTGTTCACCCAGGTTCCGCGAGACGGTCGCGGAGCTAGTTCTTCGCCGTTGTCTCCGGCAAATCGGGGGGTCTCCCGCGCTCGCCCCTGCTTCCAGCACGCTACTGACACAGCCGAGACCCCCGCGAGGGGGCACCCGCCGGGGATTGCCAACGGCGTGCCCGTCTCCATACTAGCCCTACTCTATAGAGACTCCGTTGGCGGCATTGGAAGCGGGAGGCGGGCATGGACCTCAAGGACAAGCACGCACTGATCACGGGGAGCTCGCGCGGCATCGGCAGGGGTATCGCATTGAAGCTGGCGGAGAGCGGGGTGCGCATCGCCGTTCACTACTACGACAACGAGACGGCTGCGAACGATACCCTGGCGAAAGTCCGGAGCGCCGGTTCCGAAGGTTGCGTCGTGCAGGGCGACGTTTCCCGCCCCGCCGATATCGGCCGGATGTTCGACCAAGTGCGTGCCCAGTTCGGCACCCTCGACATCTTTGTCAGCAATGCACGGCCCGAGCTCCCCGCCTTCTACCAGGCGCCGATGGAGATCGCGGTGGACCACTGGGACAAGGCGCTCGACTCCCAGGCCAAAGCATTCCTGCTGGGCGCCCGGGCAGCAGCCCAACTCATGCCGGAGGGGGGCCGAATCGTGGCCATCACCTACGGTACCGGTAGTCGCACCGGCGGTTTGCAGCCCTGGGTTGCCATGGGCTCAGCTAAGGCGGCGCTAGAGTCGCTGGTCCGCTATTTCGCTGTGGCCTTGGCCAAGCGGCGAATCACCGTGAACGCGGTCAGTCCCGGGTGGACGGACGACAGCGTCTTGAACAGCTTGCCGCCAGAGGCGCAGGACCTCATTCGGCGGTGGCACGCTGGCGGATGGACCCCGATGGGACGGCTCGCGACGCCCGCGGACATCGGGAACGTGGTGAGTCTGCTGTGTCGCGGGGAGGCGGCATGGATCACCGGTCAGACCATCTACGCGGATGGCGGTGCGTCCTTGATGAATCCCGAAGTCCCGCCGGAGATCCAGCTGGGATAGCGGCCCAGACCCATGGGCGGCTAGGGCGCGATGCGCGGCAAGCTCCGTCCGTCCCTGGTAGCCGGTGGCGAACAGCGGACCGTAGAATTCGGAAACCGCGGGCCCTTCGCCCGCAGCTGATGCGCAGTTTCGTTAGGCGGCGTGCCCTGTGCGGTCCACGCTTGGCGCGACTAGCGATGCCGGACGCCGTGCGCAAGAGACTCGGGAGGTGTACTGGTGCGCAACAATCCGCTCTTCTCTGCCCTCGCCGACACGCGACGTACGACGATCTCAGTCTGCGACCAGATGCTCCTGGGGCTCTACCACCCCTTGGGCGTGTTCTTGCTGCTGGCGATTCGCAACCCGTCAGCGAGCCGCAGCCTGATTCTGGCCTTTGGCTGGTCGATGATCACCCACGCGGCCGTCATGACGGTCCAGTCCTACCAGCACGGCTCACTGTCCGCGAGCGCGCTCGGGCTCTTTATCTTCGCGATGGTCGGCGTCGTCCTTCTGGTGCTGGCGCCGCGAGCAGCCGACTTGGTAGCGACGCCGGCGGTTCCGAGTTAACACGCCGGGGGGTCTTACCTCGGGAATGGCCGTCCCGGCTCCCAAGCTTCCCGCCGGATGCGATCGAGCAGGCCCAAGGCAGCCTGCTGCTCGACATGAATCGTGACGAGCAGGAGATCCCCAGGTTGGGACCAGTTGAGCGCCTGCCGAAGCGCGGCAAGATCGTCCGGTGCGGTCGAAACGGCAGCCTCTGCGACGCCCAGTCGGCGAAGCTCCGCGACGAGCAGCCCGGGAACCTCACCCGGCGCGCGGCCGCGCCGGTATTTCTCCATCTCCTTGACCACCACGTGATCGGGCCGGATCGCTTGGGCGGCTCGAGCCAGCTCGCGGATGGCGTCGTCGTCGCGATCGCCGGCCTGACCGATGACGACTAACCGGCGACGGGCCGGGAGCGCGGTCGCGATCTCCGCCAACGCGGCCATTCCGCGCGGATTGTGGGCGAAGTCCACGACGACGCGGACCCCGCCGACCTCGTAGACGTTCGACCGACCGGGATTGTCCGTGGCTGAGCCCTGGAAGGCCCGCAGACCCTGGCCGATCAGCTCCGGAGACACTCCGAGCACCGCGGCCGCCCCGATGGCCGCGAGCGCATTGGCGACGTTGTGCCGGGCGCCGCCCCCGAACGTGATCGGCGCGTCCGCGACCGGGCCCAGCACTTCACGCCGCCCGGCCCGCCAGAGAACGAACCTCTCGTCCTCGACCGCGCAGGCATCGCCAC
>DATHMJ010000304.1:0-11299 GCA_035487215.1 Gemmatimonadales bacterium | reverse complement strand
ACCGAAGCCGTCCCAGACCTCCCGCCGTTTCAGGGAGGCGCCGCCGGCTACATCGGCTACGACTGGGGCGCCACGCTCGAACGGCTTCCCCGGGCCCGCTACGACGACCTCGCGATTCCAGATGTGATCCTGGGGCTGTACGACTGGGTGCTGACGTGGGACCACTGCGAACGCGCGGCCTGGATCATCTCGACCGGCCTTCCCGCAACGGGTGCCAACGTCGAGCGCGCCGCGCAGGAGCGACTGGCGGCGGTGCGGAGTCGATTGGCCGAGACCCCGAGCCGCAGGCGAGGGACAGATCCGACACCGGGCGGCGCGCGGCCGCCCGCTGCGCCCTCCTATCCCGTGCTCGGCGTCGAAGGGGCGGAGGAGATCGGACTGCGGTCCACCTTCACCCACCGAGGCTATCTCACCGCGGTCGCACGGGTACGGGAGTACATCCTCGCGGGCGACATCTTTCAGGCGAATCTTTCGCAGCGCTTTGAGGTCGATCTGGCGGAGGCGCCACTGGGCCTCTACCAGAGATTACGCCGGACCAACCCCGCGGCCTTTGGCGCCTATTTCAACGTCGGCGAGTTTCAAATCTTGAGCGTTTCGCCGGAGCGCTTCCTCCGACTCTCGGGCCGGAACGTCGAGACCCGCCCCATCAAGGGGACGCGCCCCCGCGGCCTGGGCCCCATGCACGACGCCCTCCTCGGCCGAGTGCTGGCGGAGAGCGACAAGGACCGAGCGGAGAACGTGATGATCGTGGACCTGCTGCGGAACGACTTGTCCCGTGTGTGCCGGCCCGGGACGGTGCGGGTTCCGGAGCTCTTCGCCCTCGAGCAGCATCCGACGGTGCATCACCTCGTGTCCACCGTCGTCGGTGAGCTGGAGCCCAATACCGACGCGGTCGACCTCCTTCGCGCCACTTTTCCGGGCGGCTCGATCACCGGAGCGCCGAAAGTTCGGGCCATGGAGATTATCGCCGAGCTGGAGCCCACCCGGCGCGGCGTGTATTGCGGGTCGCTCGGATACCTCGCCACCAGCGGCGTCATGGATACCAGCATCGCGATCCGCACCGCGATCGTACGAAACGGCGTGGTGTATTTTCAGGCCGGCGGCGGGATCGTGGCCGACTCGGATCCCGAGGCCGAGTACCGTGAGACGCTCGACAAGGCCCGAGGCATCATCCGCGCGCTGGTTGCGAGCCACGCGGCGGCGACCGCCAGCCCGCCCGCCCCATGATCCTGCTCATCGATAACTACGACTCCTTCGTCTACAACCTCGCCCGGTACGTGCGAGAGCTGGGTGCCACACCGCTCGTGCGACGGCACGATGCGGTCACTCCAGACGAGATCGAGCGGCTCCGGCCCACGCATATCATCATCTCCCCCGGCCCCTGCTCGCCGAACGAGGCCGGCGTCTCGACTGATGTGGTCCGGCGCCTGGGGGCAACCATCCCCATCCTCGGCGTCTGCTTGGGACACCAGTGCATCGGGGCGGCCTATGGCGGCGAGATCGTTCGAGCCGGGCGGCCCATGCACGGCAAGATTTCACGCATCCACCACGATGGAAGTGGCATCTTCGCGGGGCTTCCGAGCCCGTTTCCGGCCACGCGCTATCACTCGCTCGTAATCGCGCCGGGCTCTCTGCCTGCCGCGCTCCGGGTGACCGCCACGTCGGAGGACGGGGAAATCATGGCCGTGCAGCATCGGGAGCATCCGGTCGTCGGGGTGCAGTTCCATCCGGAGTCGGTGCTGACCGAGCACGGCTACGAGATCCTGGCGCGTTTCCTCGGCGCGCCGGCGAGCCGCCTCGAGGCGCTCCCGGTTGGCGCTGACGGGGGACTCGGCCTCTCCGCGATCGGCTATCCGCGCGCGGGAGAAGGCCTTGACCGCCGCCGGTTGCCGAGGGCGTACGAAGCGCCATGGTACGTTTCACCCCCACGCCGCACCTGACCCGGATCGATCTACCGATGCCGATAGGCGTGTCCCTCAGGCTGGTCGCTGTCACCACCCTGCTGCTGGCTCCGACCGCGAGCGCCCAGGTTTCCGATTCCCTCCCGGGCTTTGCCCGGCGCGAGGTGATGATCCCGATGCGAGACGGGGTGGGGCTGCACACTCTGATCTTCACGCCCAGCGAAGCGACCGACAGTCTGCCGATTCTCCTCACCCGCACCCCCTACGGCATCGCTGGCTCGGCGAACTACCTCAAGGTCCGGTACGGCGAGCTGGCGCGGGACGGCTACGTCTTCGTCTTCCAGGACATCCGGGGCCGGTACGGCTCCGAGGGGCAGTTCCTCATGAACCGCCCGCTGCACAGCCCGGACGACTCGCAAGGCGTCGATGAGAGTACCGACACGTACGACACGGTCGAGTGGCTCATCCACAACGTCGCGAACGCCGCCCCGAAAGTCGGCGTCCTCGGCATTTCGTATCCCGGTTGGCTCGCGGCCATGGCGGGCATCAATCCCCATCCCGCGGTGAAGGCGGTGTCGCCGCAGGCGCCCATGACCGACACCTGGATCGGCGATGACTTCTTCCATCAGGGCGCTTTCCGGATGACGTATGGGTTCGAGTACTCCTCGGAGCTGGAACTGTCGAAGGATGAATCCGTGGTGCCGCCCACTGGTGGGTACGACACCTACGATTGGTACTTGGCGCACAGCCCGCTCAGCGAGCTTACCCGAATTCTGGCGGGCCGGTCGCCGACCTGGACCAACTTCGTCGCGCATCCCACGTACGACGCGTTCTGGAAGGCCCGAGCCCTGCCGACCTACCTTCGGACACTGGCGGTACCGACGCTGACCGTCGGCGGCTGGTGGGATCAGGAGGACTTCTACGGCGCGCTCACGACGTACGCAACGCTGGAGCCGCTCGACACCGGCCATGTCAACGCGTTGGTCGTAGGCCCGTGGAATCACGGAGGATGGTCACGGGCGGACGGTCAGTGGCTCGGCAACATCGATTTCCGGAGCAACACGTCGCGTTACTTCAAGGAAAAGATCCAGGCTCCCTGGTTCGCGCACTGGCTCAAGGGTCGCGACTCACTGCCGGTGGCGGAGGCGCTGGTCTTCGAGGGCGGATCCAACCGCTGGCGCGGCTTCGATCGCTGGCCACCGCCGGCGACCAACCGGCATCTCTATTTTCAGTCGGACGGGAGGCTCTCCTTCACCGCTCCCGGCGGCGACGACCGGTCGCTCGACAGCTACGTCTCTGATCCGCGCCATCCCGTGCCGTATCGCCAACGACCGATCCAGCGGACCTACGATCCGCGCGGATCCGGTTGGTACACCTGGCTCACCGAAGACCAGCGATTCGTCGACAACCGGCCGGACGTCCTGACGTGGCAAACCGAGCCGCTCACCGAAGACGTCACGATCGCGGGCAGCATCGTGGCCGATCTGTTCGCGGCGACGACCGGGAGCGATGCCGACTGGGTCGTGAAGCTGATCGACGCGTATCCGGACAGCGTCGAGGGCGACCCGAGACTCGGCGGGTACGAGCTGATGGTCGCGAGCGACATCATGCGCGGTCGTTATCGGACCGGATTCGGTCGCCCCACCCCGATCCGGCCCGGGGTGATCGAGCGCTATCGGGTGGATCTGCACCAGCAGAGCTATCGCTTCCAGCGGGGGCACCGGATCATGGTCCAGGTGCAGAGCACGTGGTTCCCCTTGTATGACCGGAACCCCCAGACGTTCGTGCCCAATATCTTCGAAGCGCGCCCCGCCGACTTTCGCGCCGCGACACAGCGGATCTATCGGTCGGCCGCGCACCCGTCGAACGTGACCCTGCCGGTGCTGGCGGAGTAGGACGCTGCATGCCGCTCATCGTCGAATCCATCGTGACGACCATCAGCCCCGAGGGGCGGTGCAATTTCGCGCCGATGGGTGTCGAGTGGGGCGACGACCGCATCGTCCTCAAGCCGTTCCTTGAAACGACGACGTTCCGGAACGTGCAAGCCAGCGGGGTCGCGGTGGTGAACCTGACCGACGACGTGCTGTTGATCGCCCAGAGCGCGATCGGTAATCCGGTCTTTCCCGCGACGCCGGCGAGCGTAGTGAACGGTGTCGTGCTCGAGGCGGCCTGCTCCTGGCGCGAAGTCGAGGTCGTGAGCCTGGATGCCTCACCCCCGCGGTCTCGCATCGAGATGCGAGTGGTCCACCGTGGCATCCGACGGGAGTTTGTCGGATTCAATCGGGCCCGCCACGCGGTGCTCGAGGCCGCGATCCTCGCCACGCGCGTTCACCTCCTGCCCGCCGCGCAGATCCAGGATGAGCTTCGGCGGCTTCAGGTTCTCGTGGACAAGACCGCGGGACCGCGGGAGCAGGAAGCCTGGGCGCTCGTGGGCGGGTACATCGAGTCGAAGTTGGGCGCGGGAGCTCCGGCGTGAGCGGCCGTCCCGACGCGAACGTCTTCGTCGAAGCGCCGTCTCGGCTCCACTTCGGCGTGCTGGATCTCCACGGGGGCCTCGGGCGGCGCTTCGGTGGCATGGGTGCCGCCATTCCGACACCGTCACTCCTGGTCGAGGCAGCCCGGGCGGACGAGGTCGAAGTGGACGGTGCCGATGCGGAGCGCGCCGCCGGATTCGCCCGCCGGATCCTGGCGCTGTATGGCCAGCCTGGCGGCGTGCGCCTCCGAGTGCATCGCGCGATCCCATCCCACGTCGGCCTCGGATCGGGCACCCAGCTCGGCTTGGCCATCGCACGCGCGGTCGCTGAGCTGTATGAGCTGCCCACCGCGACGCGTGAGCTGGCGCGCGCAGTCGACCGCGGCCGCCGCTCCGCGATCGGCACTTGGGCCTTCGAGTCGGGCGGCTTCATTCTCGAGGGTGGGCGTCGGCCCGGCACCGACGACGTCGCACCGCTGCTGGCGCGGTACGAGATTCCGCCAACTTGGCGGTATGTGGTCGTGATCCCCTCCGCCGCGCCGGGATTGAGCGGCGACGCCGAGGCTGACGCGTTCCGCCGGTTGCCGACGCCCGACTTGCATGAAGTCGAGCATGTGGCGCATCTGGTCCTGATGCGATTGCTGCCAGGATTGGTCGAGCGCGACCTGGAGGCCTTCGGGGGTGCGCTCTCGGAGATTCAACGCATCACCGGCGGTTGGTTCGCCGGCGCGCAAGGAAGCATTTTCGCGCCGGGACCGACCGGACCGTTGATCGAGCGGCTGGCGTCAGCTGGAGCCCTTGGCGTAGGCCAAAGCTCTTGGGGACCAACGGCTTACGCGATAGTCGACGGGGCAGAACGGGGCCGAGAGCTGGCCCGGCTGGCTGGTTCCTGGTTGGGCACCAGGGGCGCCGTGTTCGAAGGCGCGTTCCTCAACCGGGGTGCCCGCGTGTGGCGGGGTTCGACAAACACGTTGCCTGATTGACAGTTGGGCCGGCGAGAGGTATAGTCTAGCCCCACGTTCCATTTCAACAGCGACACGCCCCGCCGGCTCCACAGGCGGGCCCGCGGGCAACGCAGGCGCTGAGCTCCCGATGTCACGCGGGGCACGTGGTCTGGAAAGGGCTGCCGAGGGAGGCAGCGTCGTTGTTGACTCCAGAAATTTCCGACGCGACTCCACAGCTCAACGAGTGCTCTGTCGCGAACATTTGTTTCTTACGAAAATCGTTGGGTGGCGGTTACCGAGGGTCGTGATGGGAGCATTCCCGTTCGCTGCCACAATGTGGGACAGTGCCAACACGGTTCGGATTCGGTCTGGACGGGTAGGCCGACCGGCTTGGGATTGGGGTCTCCATCCTCCGCTTCGTCCCCCCATGTTCGCTCCGATCTCGAAGTCTACCGCCACCGACCAGTCCCCTCTGGCGCTCCGGCGATTCGCAACGTACATCCAACGTACCGTGTTCTCGCGTACATCAGTTCGGATGCCCTCCACCGGTGGCCACCGCGTGGTGGGCG
Organism: Gemmatimonadales bacterium; assembly: GCA_035487215.1. Lineage (GTDB taxonomy): Bacteria > Gemmatimonadota > Gemmatimonadetes > Gemmatimonadales > GWC2-71-9 > DASQPE01. The sequence goes on along the minus strand of DATHMJ010000304.1, from coordinate 5,412 downwards.
TTGAGCGCGGGCCACCGGTAGTTCGCCCGTGAGCCGCGCCGACTGATTCGGACGGCTCTGGTAGTCGTGGTCGTGCCAGCAAAGCTTGAGTTCGCAACCGCACGAAGGTGTAGGTCGCAGTAGAATCACCCTTCATCCTGAGGTCAGTTATGAACCGCTTTACCCGGAAGGTGTTGTCCGGCGTCGCTGCGGGCCTTGCGTTCGCGGCGATCGCCAACGCCCAGGAAGCGCGCGGGGGTGCTTGGACCCGCACGGCTCCCGAGGGCGACTGGCAGATGCCCGGGCGTGATTACAGCTTGCAGCGGTTCAGCCCGCTCAAGCAGATCACGACGGCGAACGTGGCCAACCTCAAAGCCGCTTGGAGTTTCTCATTGGGGACGCTCCGGGGCCAAGAGGGCAACCCGCTGGTGGTCGGGAACGTGATGTATGTGAATACCTCGTTCCCCAACATCGTCTACGCGCTCGATCTCTCCAAGCCGGGCGCGCCGATGATCTGGAAGTACGTGCCGAACCAGTCGCCGGACGCGATTCCAATCGCGTGCTGTGACCTGGTCAACCGCGGCACCGCGTATCACCCGAGCGGCAAGGTCTTCATCAATGCGCTCCAGGGCGAGCTGATCGCACTGGACGCGAAGACCGGCAAGGAACTCTGGAAGGCGAAACACCCGGATCACTCCGACGCCGGCCCAGAGGCCATCGGGTACAAGCAGGGCGCGACGATTACGGTCGCTCCGATCGTGATCAAGGACATCGTCATCACCGGTATCTCGGGTGGTGAGTTCGGTGTCCGCGGCCGCGTCTCCGCGTTCGACGTGAACACCGGCCAGCACAAGTGGACCATGTACAGCACCGGTCCCGACAAGGAAGTCGGCATCGAGGGCGATGCCAACGCCAACTACGCGTCGCATAAGGGCAAGGACCTTGGTGTCTCGACCTGGCAGGGCGACGAGTGGAAGCGCGGCGGTGGCACCACTTGGGGCTGGTACTCCTACGACCCCGAAGCCGACATCCTCTACTACAGCGTCGGCAACCCGGGCACCTGGAACCCGGATCAGCGTCCGGGCGACAACAAGTGGTCGATGACCATCTTCGCCCGCAAGCCGGACACGGGCAAAGTGGTCTGGGCCTACCAGATGACGCCGCACGATGAGTGGGACTATGATGGCGTCAACGAGAACGTGCTCTTCGAGAACGGCGGCAAGAAGCTGCTCGCCCATTTCGACCGTAACGGCATCGGCTATACCGTCGACCGGACCAACGGCAAGGTGATCGTCGCCAACGCCTACGGCCCGATCAACTGGGCGAAGAACAAAGGCACCGGCACCCCGGTCGAGGGCGTCGTGGCCACGGGCGTTCCCGTCAAGGATCCGAAGTACGGCACCACCTCGAAGCACAACACCGAGGGCATCTGCCCCGCGGCGATCGGCTTCAAGGATCAGCAGCCCTCGGCGTACTCGCCGATCACCGGGCTGTTCTACGTCCCGACGAACCATATCTGCATGGACTACGAGGGCGTCGAGGTCAAGTACTCGGCGGGCCAGCCCTACGTGGGTGCTATCGTGCGGATGTTCCCGGGCCCGGGCGGCAATCGTGGCCGCTTCATTGCCTGGGATCCGATGTCGGGCACCGTGAAGTGGGAGATCAAGGAGAACCTGGCAGCGTACGGTGGTGCTCTTACCACCGCGGGCGGCCTGGTCTTCTACGGCACCATGGAAGGCTGGCTCAAGGGCGTCGATCAGAAGACCGGCAAGGTCCTCTGGCAGTTCAAGACCCCGTCCGGCATCATCGGCAGCCCGATGACCTACCTGGGGCCGGATAAGAAGCAGTACATCGCGGTATACTCGGGCATCGGCGGCTGGGCCGGCATCGGCGTAGCAGCCGGCATTGGCGCCGAGGATCCCACCGCGGGCCTGGGCGCGCTTGGCGCGTTCGGCGATGCGGGTCAGTTCACCAACCAGGGCGGCGTAATGACCGTCTTCGGGCTCTAAAGCACGACCGGCACCGGCCGGCGGGTTCACCGCCGGTCGAGGCCGGGTCTAGATTACGAAGGACGGCGACGGCGTCGGGGCGCTGACCGCTCCGGCGCCGTTTGCTCGCAAATGAGGTGGGTCTTATGTCACAACGACTGTCACAACGATTCTTGCTCGCCGGCGCAGCCGGCTTGACCGCTCTCGCCTTCGCCTTCGCCCCAGCCGCGGCCCAGGATGCCACCCTGCGTCCGCGCGCGGAAGCGAGCGGCGTGCTGCGGGTGTGTGCCGACCCCGACAACATGCCCGCGTCCAACGAGAAGGGCGAAGGGTACGAGAACAAGATCGCGGAGTTGGTCGCCAAGGAGCGGCACGCAACCCTCGAATACGCCTGGTGGCCGATCCGCCGCGGATTCTTCGCGCGCGCGCTCAACGGCCGCTACTGCGACGTCGCCATGACCGCGCCGGCCGGCCTCGACATGGCCGCGACCACGAAGCCCTACTTCCGTTCGGCCTACGTGATCGTCTACCGGAAAGACAGCGGGCTCAACCTGACGTCGCTCGACGACCCCAAATGGAAGCAGCTCAAGATCGGGGTCAACCTGCTCAATTCCGACGCCGAGAATACCCCGCCGGCGATGGCCATGAGCGCGCACGGCGTGGTGGGCAATCTGGTCGGCTTCACCACGTTCTACAGCGACCTCGCCCGCCCCGAAGACATCATCAAGGCCGTCGCCGACAAGAAGATCGATGCCGCCATCGTGTGGGGGCCGTTGGCCGGCTACTTCGCCAAGCAGTCGCCGGTTCCCCTCGTGCTCAACCCCATCCTCTCGGACAGCACCAGCCACATCCCGTTCGCTTTCAGCATCGCGATGGGCGTCCGCCGCCGGGACCGCGAGCTCCGCGACAGTCTCCAGACCGTGCTCGATCGCAAGCAGCCCGAGATCCAAGCGATTCTGAACGACTTTGCCGTACCGCTGGTGCCGCTGACCCCCGATTCCAGCCGGGCGACCCCTGCCCCCGCCCAGGGCAAATCCCCCGGCGCCGGTCAGGCGGCTCCCGGACGCTAGCCTCTCTCGACCCCACCGCGTGAAAGGAATCGTCCGGCCGATGAGCACTTCCTCGACTTCCTGGTTCGCTCGCGTGGGGGTCCTCCCGCTCGTGCTCGTTGCGCTGCTCGTGAACGCTCGTCCGCTGCTGGGGCAGGCTGGGGATGCGTATCATCCGGCCCCCCGTGACACGATCTCCGTCGCGGCGTATCAAGGGTGGAAGCAGTACGAGCTGAATTGCTCGAGGTGCCACGGTGAATTCGGGGTGGGCTCGTCGTTCGCGCCGGCGCTGGTCGTGTCGCTGACCGACAGCGGCACCATCAACACCAAGGAACTGTTCGTCGCCACCGTCTGCGCCGGCCGCCCGGCCAAGGGCATGCCGTCCTGGTGCGCGCTGGGACTGGAAATGGACAAGATTCAGAACATTTACGCCTACCTGAAGGGTCGGGCCGACGGCAAGATCCATCTGGGCCGCCCGGCTGTGAAGGCCACGCCCGGCAAGTCCGATAGCTGATCCGGCGCTCCAGGGACGGGACCGCCTTGCTGGCGGTCCCGTCGCCGTTGGAAGCCGGCACCCTCTCCGGATGCGCTCATGATCCTGCGCCTCGCTCTCGTCGTCACCACGTTGGCTTTGAGCCCCCTACCCGTCCTGGCACAGGCCCCGGCGGGCGGGAAGCCGCTGTCCCTGGCGGAGCTCAAGACCAAGCTTGCCGCCGCAACCGAGAAGAGCCCGCCCGACCTGAGCGGAGCTGACATGAGCGGTCTGGACCTGAGCGGCGTCGACTTCCGTCGGGCCAATCTGACGAAGGCCAGGCTCGCCGGGGCCAAGCTGGCGAAGGCGAATCTGTTCACGTGCGATCTCACCGACGCCGTGCTCAGCGACGCCGACCTCCGCGGCGCCAACCTCGACGGCACCGTGCTCCGCCGGGCCAATCTCCACGGCGCCGACCTCGAAGGGGCCAGTCTGTTCGCCACGATCATCGAGCGGGCGGACCTGAGCGGGGCGAATCTCACGAAGACCCGGATCATCGGCTATCTCAAGAACGCCAATCTTGCCGGTGCGATCCTGCGTGACGCCAACATCGGCGCCGATCCGGGCAATCAGTCCATGGGCGTGATGCGTGCCACGTTCGTGAGCGCCGATCTCCACGGTGCCGATTTCTCGGGGTCCAACTTGTTCAAGGCCGATTTCTCGTTCGCCAATCTCTCCGGTGCCAAGCTGACCGGAGTCGACCTGAGCAATGGCGATCTGGTCCAGACCGATCTTTCGAAGGCGGACATCACCGGCGCCAATTTCGCGAAGGCGGATATCAACGGCGCCATTTTCCGAGGCGTGGTTGGACTGGCGCAGGCCAAGGGCCTCGACCAGACCCGCAACCGAGACAAGGCGATTTTCGATGCGCAATAGACTCTTCATCGTGGCCGCGGGAATCGCGGCCTGCTCTTCCGGCTCGCGCCAGGAAAGCGCGCGGGTCGCGGACTCGGCGGCCTCCGCTCCGGCTGCCGGCGCACCTGCCGCCGCGGCGCCGGCGGCACCGAGCGAGCTGGCCTACGTCACCAACGAGGACTCCCGCGAGCTGAGCGTGGTAGACGTGGGCACGAACGCGGTCATCGGGACGATCGAAGTCGGCACTCGGCCCCGGGGGCTGCGGGCCACTCGAGACGGCCGGACGGTGTTCGTCGCCTTGAGCGGGTCACCCAAGTGCCCGCCTTCGATGCCCGACGCCGAGTGCGAGAAACTCCAGGCGGACAAGAGCAAGGACGGTGTGGCGGTCGTGGACGCCGCGGCCCGGAAGGTCGAGCGGATTCTTCCCGCGGGATCGGACCCCGAGAATTTCGACATCTCCGCCGACGGCACCAAACTGTTCGTCTCCAACGAGGATGCCGGCACCGCGTCGATCGTGGACATCGCATCCGGCAAGATCACGTCCACGGTAAAGGTGGGACGTGAGCCGGAAGGCGTCGGCGTGCAGCCCGACGGCAACGCGGCCTGGGTCACGGGCGAGACCGATCACAACGTGACCATCCTCGACACAAAGACCGGAAAGGTGCTGGGGGCCGTAGAGGTGGGGAAGCGGCCGCGAGGCATCGCCTTCACGCCTGACGGCGCACGTGCCTACGTGACGTGCGAGGTGGATGGCACCGTGTGGGTGATCGACACCAAGGCCCGGAAGAGCCTCGCGACCCTCCCGATGCCCCCGGGCTCGAAGCCGATGGGCGTTGCCGCCGCCCCCGACGGCAAGCGGGTGTACGTGTCGACCGGGCGGGGTGGCAACGTCATCGCCATCGATGTCGCGACCAATGCGATCGCGGGCACGGTCGCTGTGGGCCAGCGCCCGTGGGGCATCGCCCTGACGCCGGACGGACGGAAGCTGTACAGCGCCAACGGCCCCTCG